>JASLIH010000334.1 GCA_030152105.1 Actinomycetes bacterium | reverse complement strand
AGCCTAGCGGAGCCGGGGAGGGAGCGGCGGGGGTTGTCCACAGCCCCCAGGGACGTGGCCGGCGCCTGGCGGGAGTTCGTCGCCGAGGCCCTGGAGGGCGACCCGGGGGAGGTCACGGTGGTCGGGGAACGGGCCTATCTGGTGCCCGACCCCGAGGTGGCCGGCGCCGGGGTGCGGCTGGTTCGGCCAGGGTTGCTGGTGGGACGGGCGCGTCCGGGGCGGTTCGAGCCGGCCTATGCGCTGGGGATGGCGGCGGGGGCGGTCACCGCACGGCGGGTCAGGGAGGTCGACGACCACGAGGCGGCTGCCTTCGTCCGAGGGGAGACCCTGGCCTCGGGCGGGGCGCCCGGGTGGACCCTGGTCAGCTGGAACGGCTGGCCGCTGGGGTGGGGGAGGGCGGCTGGCGGGCTGCTCAAGAACCACTACCCCAAGGGTCTGCGTACGATGAGACCTGCCCATGCATGAGACGGCCAGCACCCCGGGAGGCGGGACGGTGAGCAGTCAGGCACCCCACGCCGAGGTCGCCGCGCGCCTCGGTCGCGCCCAGCAGCGCTACACCTCGGGCCGGCGCACGCTGGTCGAGCTGCTGCACGGGGCGGGTCGGCCGCTGGAGATCGTCGAGCTGGCCCAGGGGCCGGGCAAGCTGCCGGTGAGCACGATCTACCGCAACCTGGTCGTGCTCGAGCAGGCCGGCGCGGTCACCCGCTACCCGGGGGCCGGGGGCGGCCACGCCCGCTACGAGCTGTCCGAGGAGCTGGTCGGCCACCACCATCACCTGGTCTGCAGCCGCTGCGGCCGGATCGAGGACGACCCCGTCCCCCCGGAGGTCGACGCCAGCCTGTCCTCGCTGCTGGACGCGGTCGCCGCCCGCACCGGCTTCACCGTCACCGACCACCGGCTGGAGCTGCGCGGCCTCTGTAAGCGCTGCGGCTGACCCGGTTATGAGAATCATTGCCAAAAGCGGTACGATGGCGGGCGACAACCTTCTGGGGTGGGGACAGGGAAGGGCGGTGCCATGGGCCGGCGACGAGGTGGGCTGCTGGCGGCCTGCCTGGTGGCCGTGCTGGCGGCTGGCTGCTCGGGGTCGGGCGACGACCGCGACCGCGGGGGCCCGGGACTGCGGGTGGTGGCCACCACCACCCAGGTGGCCGACCTGGCGGTCAACGTCGGCGGCGACCGGGTCCGGGTGACCAGCCTGCTCAAGCCGGGCATCGACGCCCACGACTACGAGCCGTCCCCGGCCGACATCGACGCCATCGCCCACGCCGACCTGGTCCTCCAGAACGGGGTCGGCCTGGAGCGGTGGCTGGGCGACACCATCGAGAACTCCGGCTACGACGGCCCGGTGGTCGACACCAGCCAGGGGGTGGCGCTGCGCCGGGTCGACGGCGAGCCCGACCCCCACATCTGGCAGAACCCGCGCAACGCCCAGCGGATGGCGGCCAACATCGAGCGCGGCCTTGCCACCGCCGAGCCGGCCGCGACGGGAGCCTTCGAGGCCAACCTGGCCGCCTACACCAGGAAGCTGGATGCCCTCGACGCCGAGGTCGAGCGGCAGACGGCCAGCCTGGCCAGCCGAAAGGTGGTCACCAACCACGACGCCTTCGGCTACTACCTGGACCGCTACCACCTGGAGCTGGTCGGTTCGGTCATCCCCAGCTTCGACAGCTCGGCCGAGCTGTCGGGCCGCGACATCCGGGACCTGGTGGCCAGGATCCGGGCGACCGGGGCCAGGGCCATCTTCTCCGAGACCTCGCTGCCGCCGCGAGCGGCCGAGACGATCGGCCGCGAGGCCGGGGTCAGGGTGGTCACCGGCGAGGGTGCGCTGTACGGCGACTCCCTCGGCCCGCCCGGGTCGGACGGCGACACCTACCTCAAGATGATCCGGCACAACACGGCCACGATCGTGAGCAACCTCAGTGGCGCCTGAGCCTCCCGGCGGCCCGCCGGTCCTGGCCCTGCGGCAGGCGACCGTGGCCTACGAGCGCGAGCCGGTGGTCGAGGGGGTCGACGGGGAGGTGGCGGCCGGGCAGTCGGTCGCGCTCATCGGGCCCAACGGGGCCGGCAAGTCGACCCTCATCCGGGCCGTGCTCGGCCTGGTCCCCCTGACCGGCGGGACCATCCAGGTGCTCGGCCGCGCACCCCAGGCGGCTCGCCGCCAGGTCGCCTACGTGCCCCAGGCCGACACCCTCGACGCCGAGTTCCCGGTGTCGGCCCTCCAGGTGGTGCTGATGGGCCGCTACCCGCGGATTGGCTGGGTCCGGCGGCCGGGGCCGGCCGACCGGCAGGCCGCGGCCAGCGCCCTGGCCCAGGTCGGCCTGGCCGAGCGGGCCTCGGCCCGGTTCGGCACCCTCTCGGGCGGCCAGCGCCAGCGGGTCCTGCTGGCAAGGGCGATCGCCCAGGAGCCGAGGCTGCTGCTGCTGGACGAGCCGTTCAACGGGGTCGACGCCCTCTCCCAGGACCTGCTGCTGACCGCCATGGGCCGGCTGCGGTCGGCCGGGGCGGCGGTCGTCATGGCCACCCACGACCTGGGCCTGGCCCACCTGGCGTGCGACGAGGTGTGCCTGCTGAACCGCCACCAGATCGGCTTCGGGCCGATCGGCACCACCCTCACCCCCGAGCTGCTGCGGGCCACCTACGGCGGCCAGGCCCTCCAGCTCCGGGGCGACGGCGTCATCGTCGCCCGGCCATGAACCTGTTCGAGCCCTTCACCATCCCCTACATGCAGCGCGCCCTGGCCGAGGTGCTGGTCCTGGGGGCGCTGGCCGGGGCCGTCGGGGTGCTGGTGGTGCTGCGCCGTCTGGCCTTCGTCGGCGACGCCCTGACCCACACCGTGTTCCCCGGGGTGGTCATCGCCCACCTGCTCGGCCGGTCGCTGATGGCCGGCGCCCTGGCCTTCGGGGTGCTGACGGCCGTGCTGCTGACCGGGCTGGGCAGCCACCGCCGGGTCGGCGACGACGCCGCCCTGGCCATCCTGCTCACCTCGTTCTTCTCCCTCGGGGTGGTGCTGATCTCCCGGACCCGGGGCTTCACCGCCGACCTGACCGTGTTCCTGTTCGGCCGGGTGCTGGCCATTGACCGGACCGACCTGGTCCAGACCCTGGTGGTCGCCGCGGTGGTCGCGCTCGTCCTGGCCGTGCTCCACAAGGAGCTGGTGCTGCGCGCCTTCGACCCCGAGGCGGCCGCCGCCATGGGCTACCGCACCCGCCGGCTCGACCTCGTCCTCAACCTCCTCATCGCCCTGGTCGTGGTGGCGGCCGTCGAGGCCGTCGGCACGGTCCTGGTGATCGCCCTGATCGTGGTCCCGGCGGCGGCGGCCCGGCTGCTGGCGGACCGGGTGGCGGCCATGACCGCTCTGGCCTGCCTGCTCGGCGCGGCCGGGGGCTGGCTGGGGCTGGCCATCAGCTACGAGGTGTCGGTCGACCACGACCTGCGCCTGGCCGCCGGGGCCACCATCGTGGTCGTGCTGGTCGGGCTGTTCCTGGTCGCCGCCGCCGTGGCCCCGCTGCGGCGGCGCCTGGCCCGGGACCGGGTCCCGGCGGTGGCGCCATGAGCCTGCTCGAGGTGTTCGGGGACTCCTTCGCGCGCCGGGCCCTGCTCGAGGCGGTCATGGTCGGGGGGCTGTGCGGCGCCGTCGGGGTGCACGTGCTGCTGCGGCGCCTGCCCTTCTTCACCATGGCCCTCGGCCACGCCACCTTCCCCGGGGTCGTCCTGGCCGCGCTCCTGGGGATCAGCCTGTTCGCCGGGGCGGCCGCCTTCGGGGCCGTGGTGGTGGTCGTGGTCGCCCTGCTCGGGGCCCGCGACCGGGTCGACGACACCAGCGCCGTCGGGGTGACCCTGTCGGGGGCGTTCGCCCTCGGGGTCCTGCTGCTGTCGGCCCAGGCCGGCTTCTCCAGGGACCTGACCGCCTACCTGGTCGGCTCCATCATCACCGTCCAGGTGGGCGACCTGGTGACCACCGCCCTGGTTGGCGCGGCCGTGCTGGCCGCGCTCGCCGCCCTCCACAAGGAGCTGGTCCTCGGCGCCTTCGACCGCGGCGGGCTGGCCGCCCTCGGCTACCCGGTGCTGGCCCTCGACGTCGTCCTGCTGCTGCTGATCGAGGCCACCGTCGTCACCTCGATCCCGGCCGTCGGCACCATCCTGGCCGTGGCCCTGATCGTCGCCCCGGCGGCCACGGCCCGCCTCTGGACCGAGCGCCTCCGCGCCACCATGGCCCTCGCCGCCGTCCTCGGCGCCACCAGCGGCGTCGTCGGCCTGGCCATCTCCCTCCAGTGGCGGGTCGCCGCCGGCGCCACCATCGTGCTCGTGGCCGCCGCCCTGTTCGCCGTCTCCCTGGTCGTCGCCCCCCGCCACGGCCTCCTGGCCCGCCGGCCGGCCGCTCTCGTGCCAGTGGCGGCTACGACGACCGCGGCGGGCCAAGGGCCCACTCGGGCCGGCTGACCCCGGCGGCCATGGTCCTGGCCTTGTGCCAGTGGAGGGTGGCGAAGATCTCCTCGCTGATGGCGTCGACCGGGCCGACGGCGTTGATCGGGACCAGGACCCCACGCCGCTGGTAGTAGTCGACCAGCGGGCGGGTCTGGGCGGCGAAGACCTCCAGGCGGTGGCGGATCGTCTCCTCGGTGTCGTCGGAGCGGTGTTGCTCCCTGGCCCGGCCGGCCAGGCGGGCGAACAGCTCCTCCTCCTCGATCTCGAAGTTCAGGGTCAGGTCGAAGGGGATCCCCCGGGACAGCGCCCAGCGGTAGGCGGCCTCGGCCTGGGCCAGGGTGCGCGGGTAGCCATCCAGGACGTACCCGCCCTCCTCGCTGGCCTCGAGCATCCGCGCCCTGGTCATCTCGATCACGAGGTCGTCGGGCACCAGGTCGCCCTTGTCCATGTACTCCTTGGCCACCTTGCCGAGCTCGGTGCCGTTGACGACCTGCTCGCGCAGCAGGTCGCCGGTGGCGATCCCGGCCAGGTCGAAGTGGTCGGCGATCCGGGAGGCCTGGGTCCCCTTGCCGGCCCCGGGCGGTCCGATCAGCAGCACGCGCATGGCGGGTCCTCCCGGGTGGTCAGTGCTCGGCGGCCTCGGCGGCGTCCGCCTCGGCCTTGGTCTGGTGGACGGTGCCGGGGGCGTGCTCCGGCGGGGCGTAGACGGTGACCAGCCGCAGGGGGCCGTCGCCGGTGTTGATGAAGTTGTGGCGGGTCCCGGCCGGGACCAGGACGAGGTCGTTGGGGGTGACCTTGGAGGTCTTGCCGTCCAGGACGGCGTCGCCCTCCCCGTCGACGAACACCAGCAGCTGGTCGTTCTCCTCGTGGACCTCCTCGCCGATCTCCTCGCCGGCCGGGATGGTCATGGCCACGACCTGGCTGTGCTCGCCGGTGGCGATCTCGCGGCGGAAGGCGTCGTTGCCCCGGGCGAGCTGGACGATGTCGGTGTCGAGGGGTTTGGTCATAGGCGCTCCTGTCCGGTGGGGGTGGTGGCCGTAGGCTAGCCGGACTCGACCAGCCGGGACAGGCCGGTCCGCTCGACCGTCTCCTGGACGGCCTGCGACACCGCCGGGGCGACCCGGCGGTCGAACACCGATGGGATGACGAAGTCGGCGTCCAGCTCGCGGTCGTCGACCAGCGAGGCCAGCCCGTGGGCGGCGGCCGCCTTCATGTCGTCGGTGACGGTGCGGGCCCGGGCGTCGAGCAGGCCCCGGAAGAAGCCGGGGAACACCAGCACGTTGTTGATCTGGTTGGGGAAGTCGCTGCGCCCGGTGGCGACCACGGCCACGTTCGGCGGGACCTCGTCGGGCACGATCTCGGGCACGGGGTTGGCCAGGGCGAACACGATCGCCCGGGGGGCCATGGCGGCGGCCAGGGCCGGCGGCAGCGCCCCCGGCCCGCTGACCCCGACGAAGGCGTCGGCCCCGGCAAGGGCCACGCCCAGGTCGCCGGCCAGGCCGCGCGGGTTGGAGTGCTCCATCAGCCAGCGGCGCTGCGGGTCGAGCTCGGCCGCCCGCCCGGGGTGGAGGATGCCGCCCAGGTCGACCGCGACCAGGTCGCGCACGCCCGCGTGCAGCAGCAGTCGGGCGCAGGCGATCCCGGCCGCCCCCGCCCCCAGCACCACCACCTTGAGATCAGCCAGCTGCTTGCCCACCACCCGGCAGGCGTTCCGCATGGCGGCCAGGACCACCACCGCGGTGCCGTGCTGGTCGTCGTGGAACACCGGGATGTCCAGCTCCCGGCGGAGCCGCTCCTCGACCTCGAAGCAGGCCGGGGCGGCGATGTCCTCCAGGTTGATGCCACCGAACCCGGGGGCGATCGCCTTGGCCACGGCGATCAGCTCCTCCGGCCCGGCCGTGTCGACACAGATCGGGTAGGCGTCGATGTCGGCGAACTCCTTGAACAGCGCCGCCTTGCCCTCCATCACCGGCAGCGCCGCCGCCGGGCCGATGGAGCCGAGGCCGAGCACGGCCGTGCCGTCGGTGAGCACGGCCACCGAGTTGCCCTTGATGGTCAGGTCCCAGACCCGCTCGGGATCGGCCGCGATCGCCTGGGACACCCGCCCGACCCCGGGCGTGTAGGCCACCGACAGGTCGTCGGGCGACTTCAGCGGCAGCTTGGACACGACCGCCAGCTTGCCGCCCTGGTGGGCCAGGAAGGTGCGGTCGCCCACTTCGAGCACGCGGACACCCTCGACCGCCGCGGCCTTGGCGGTCAGCTCGTGGGCGTGGGCCTCGTTGCGGCAGGTGACGATGACCTCGCGCACCACCTTGCGGCCGAACTGGCCCACCAGGTCGATGTCGCCGATGTCGCCGCCATCCTCGCCGATGGCCGTGGTCACCCGCCCAAGGGTGCCGGGGACGTCCGACAGCTCCAGGCGAAGCACCAGCACGTACCCGGTGCGCGGACCGGTCCCTGCCAAGGTCGACCCCCATTTGCCGGCTCGCCAGGTGGTGCGAGGATGTCCCAGGGGAATCTTGGCACGTGGTGGGAGGGGGCGTGGACCCGAGCTGGCGGCGACATCCACCCCCGAGGGAGGCGAGCAGGCATGAAGGCGGTACGGCTCCACTGATGGGGGACCAGGCTGCCGGGGTCGGGCTGGTCGGGTACGGGCTGGGCGGGTCGGTGTTCCACGCGCCCCTGGTCCAGGCCGAGCCCGGGCTGCGGCTGCATGCGGTGGCGACCAGCCGGGCCGGGCAGGTCCAGCGCGACCATCCCGGGGTGCGGGTGGTGGCAACGGCCGGCGAGCTGCTGGAGGACCCGGCGGTGGAGCTGGTGGTGGTCGCGGCCCCCAACGCCGTCCACCACCAGCTGGCCGCGGCCGCACTGCGGGCCGGCCGGCACGTGGTCGTGGACAAGCCGTTCACGCTCACCACGGCCGACGCCGACGAGCTGATCGGCCTGGCCGAGGCCACCGACCGGCGGCTCAGCGTGTTCCACAACCGGCGCTGGGACGGCGACTTCCTGACCGTGCGACGCTGCCTGGAGGCCGGCCTGCTCGGGAACGTGTCCAGCTTCACCTCGCGCTACGACCGCTTCCGGCCCGTGCCCAAGGGCAGCTGGAAGGAGCAGGACGTGCCCGGGTCGGGGATCCTCTACGACCTCGGGCCCCACCTGATCGACCAGGCGCTGCAGCTGTTCGGCCGGCCCGGGACGGTCTGGGCCGACGTCGGCGTGCAGCGGCCGGGGGTCGCGGCGGTCGACTACCTGCACCTGGTCCTCGGCTACGGGCGGCTGCGGGTCCTGCTGCACGCCGGTATGGAGGTGCGCGACCCCGGCCCCCGGTTCGAGGTCCACGGCGACCGGGGGTCGTTCGTCAAGCACGGCATGGATCTCCAGGAGCAGGCCCTGCGGGCCGGCGGGCGACCCGGCGACCCGGGCTGGGGGAGCGAGCCCCCCGACCGCCACGGCACCCTCACCACCGAGGTCGACGGGCTCGAGCTCCGTGGCCGGCTGGCCAGCGAGCCCGGCGCCTACCAGAGCTTCTACGCCGCCATGGCCGCCGCCGTCGCCGGTGACGGCCCGGTCCCGGTGCCGGCCGCCGAGGCCCGCGACACCATCGGTGTCATCGAGCACGCCCTGGCCAGCGCCCGCGAAGGCCGGGTGGTCCGGTTGGCCGAGGGGCCGGCCGCGGCCGAGCCGGGCGCGACCTAGCCCTGGAGGACCCGGGACAGAAACCGGGTCGAGGCGGGCAGGGCCTCCTCCGGCTCGCCCCGGAGCCGGCACTCGAAGGTCAGCCAGTCGTCGTAGCCGATCTCGCGCAGGGCGGCGAACACGCCCGCGAAGTCCATGTGGCCGGTACCGGGCTGGAGCCGGTTGGTGTCGTCGACGTGCACGTGGGCGATCCGCGGCCCGGCGGCCCGGATCGCCGCCGCCAGGTCGTCCTCCTCGATGTTCATGTGGAACAGGTCGGCGCAGACCCGGACCGAGTTGAGACCGGTCTCCCGCTCGACCTCGTCGGCCAGCCCGGCCGCCTCCTCCAGCCGGTTGACCATGAAGTCCTCGTAGCGGTTGATCGGCTCCACGGCCAGCCACACGCCCTCGGCGGCGGCGTGGGCGGCCAGTTCCAGGAGCGCCTCCAGCAGGACCTTGCGGTCCTCGGTGGGCCGGCGGGGCGGGGTGAACGGCGGCAGGCGCAGGCTGAACATGCCCCAGCTGGCCGGGGTCAGCACCCCGGTCCCGCCCAGCTCGGCGATCACGCTGAGCTGGGAGCGCAGCTGCTCGACGGCGTCGCGGCGCCGGCCGGCGTCGAAGTCGCCGATGAAATGGTCGGTCTCGGGGCAGACGGTGGCCATGACCACGCCGGCCCGGGCGGCCGCCCGGAGCTCGGGCAGCCGGGCGGCGAAGTGGCCGTCGCCCCGGGCCCGCAGCTCGATGCCCTCGAACCCGGCCCCGGTCGCGAACTCCCACTTGGCCTCGAGGCTGTCCCCGGGCAGCAGCTGCTCCTGGCAGGAAAGCTTCACACTCACCGACTCCCCTCACACGTAGGCTGAGCAAGCATAGATCCTCGAAAGGAGTCATCATCTCGATGCCCCGCACCCTCGTGCTCGACGGCCCGCGCCAGCTTCGCCTGTCCGACCAGCCCACCCGCCCCCTGCGCCCGGGCGAGATCCGTATGCGGGCCAAGCTCAGCGGCATCAGCCACGGGACCGAGCTCAGCCTCTACCGAGGCACCTCGGCCTTCAGCGACAAGGTGTTCGACCGCGGCCTGCGGGCCTTTGTCGAGCCGCCGGCCGGAAGCGCCGCCACCTACCCGGTGACCCTCGGCTACGAGATGGTGGGCGAGGTCACCGAGGTCGCCCCCGACGTGACCGCGGTCGCGGTGGGGGACCTGGTCCACACCGGCACCCCCCACCAGGAGGAGACGGTGCTCGACCTGGCCGCGTCGCTGCGGGCCACCTACCCGCTGGTGCGGGTGCCGACCGGCGAGCGGCCCGAGCGGGCCCTGTTCATCAGCCTGGCCGCGGTCGCCCTGCAGGCCGTCCACGACGCCGAGATGAAGCTCGGGGACGCGGTCAGCGTGCACGGGCTCGGCACCATCGGCCTGCTGACGGTGCAGATGTGCCGGCTGGAGGGGATCCAGAACGTCTTCGCCCTCGACCCCGACCCGGAACGGCGCAAGCTGGCCTCGGGGCTGGGGGCCAGCCACGTGCTCGACCCGTCCGAGGAGCTGCCCGTCGGCCTCCAGATCCGGGAGCTGAACGACGGCGCCGGGGTCGACGTGGCCATCGAGGTCTCCGGCAACGACCGGGGCCTGCAGGGCGCGCTGGAGGCGGCCGGGCTGGGGGCGACGGTGGTGGCGGCCGGCTTCTACCAGGGCGGCGCCGCCAACGTGCGCCTCGGCGAGGAGTTCCACCACAACCGGCTGTCGCTGATCGCCTCGATCGGCGCCTGGGGGGCCCCGCACCGGAAGGCCCCCCTTTGGAACCGGCGCCGGGTGATGGACACCGCCAGCCGGCTGCTCTACACCGACCGGGTGTCGGTCGACGGGCTGCTCGGCCGCCAGTTCCCGTTCGACCAGGCGCCGGAGGCCTACCGCTGGATCGACGAGCACCCCCGGGCCGCGGTCAAGGTCGCCCTCACCTACCACTAGCGCGGGCGCGTTGACTCGCCGCCCGGTCTTGCCACAATGAGGAAAATCACGTTGGTTGATCGATCATCTTCGGGGGTGAGGCAGTGGCAGCCCCGGGGGATCGGGTCCTGGCCTGGGCCGCGCGCCGCCCCGAGCGGGTCTTCGGCTACAACCCCTGGCAGCTGGGGGCGCACGTGCTCCGCACGGCCCTGCGGCACCGGGTCACCGGGCCGGCCGCCGAGATGTCGTTCTTCGCCATGCTCACCCTGGTCCCGCTCACCGTGGCCGTGGGCGCCGCTCTCGGCCAGATCCAGCGGTTCGTCGGCCCGGAGAAGATCGCCAGAGGCCAGGACGCGGCCATCGCCCTGGTCCGGGTGGTGATCAGCCCCCGGCTGACCGACGGGGTGGTCGACCCCTTCGTCCGGGCCCAGCTGAACCAGCAGAAGGGCGGGGCCGCCATCGGCGGGCTGCTGCTCACCTGGTGGCTGGCCGGGCGCCTGTTCGCCGCCACCAGCCGCGCCCTCGACACCGCCTACGAGGAGCGCCACCGGCGGCTGTCGGTCAACCAGCGGCTGATCGCTCTCGGGTTCGCCTTCGGGTCGGTGGTGGTCGTGGTCCTGACCCTCGGGATCATGGTCGACGCGCCGTTCCTGGACGAGCACCGCGCGGTCGCCGCGCAGTTCGGGGTCAGCCAGGCCCTGGTCACCGCCTGGTACCTGGCCCGCTGGCCGGTCGTCCTGTGCGTCCTCGGGGTGTTCCTGCTCTGCCTGTACCGCTTCGCCCCCAGCATCAGGCACGCCTGGCGCCATCTGGTGCCAGGGGCCGTCCTTGGCGTGCTCCTGTGGATCCTGGCCGCCGTGGCCTTCCGGGTCTACCTGGCCCTCGGCAGCGGCGCCCCCACCGGGGTGGTGGTCAACGACGCCAGGGTGGTGATCATCGGCCAGGCCGTCGGGGCGGTGGTCGCCACCGTCCTGTGGACCTACTTCTCCAGCGTGGCCATCCTGGTCGGCAACGAGCTGAACGCCGAGCTGGCCCGGATGCGCGACCCCGACGTCTAGGGTGCACTAGGCCAAGTAGCGTACGGCGGTTGCGCCGGCTGCAGTAGACGTGGGATCTGTACTGCATGCCAACATTTGTCCACTTTCGCGGGTCGCCGGCAACAACCGCTGGGTGGTGATCGGGGTCCGGGCCGCCAAGGCCGACAACACCCCTAGCCGACGGCCCGGCGCAGCAGCTTCCCCGACGGGGTGCGGGGGATGGCGTCGGTGAAGCGGATCGCGTGGAGCCGCTTGTGCGGCTCCACGCGCTCGGCCACCCAGGCCAGCAGCTCCTCGGGGCCGGGCTCGGCCCCGGGCCGGGCCACGACCACGGCCACCGGGACCTCGCCCTTGGCCGGGTCCCGGCGGCCCAGCACGGCCGCGTCGGCCACGGCCGGGTGGGTGGCCAGCAGCGCCTCCAGCTCGGCCGGGGCGACCTGCCAGCCGCTCACCTTGATGAGCTCCTTGAGCCGGTCGACGATGACCACGTTGCCGTCGCCGTCGACCAGGCCGAGGTCGCCGGTGCGCAGCCAGCCGCCCGGGCCGACCAT
>JASLIH010000312.1 GCA_030152105.1 Actinomycetes bacterium | reverse complement strand
CTGGTCGAGGAGATCTGCGGGGTCAGCACGTAGAACGCCACGCCCGCCTTGGTCGCGCCGCCGACGCTGACCGCGGTGTCCAGCGCACCCCAGACCTTGCCGTTGGCGTAGACCACCTGCTGCATGCGGGTGTCATTGCTGTCCAGCGGCCCCTCCACCTCGTTGTGGGGTGGCTCTTGGGTGAACAGCAGCTGCCAGCAGCCCGGTCCGAACGGCGTTGGCGTGGTGGTGTCGTTGACGCACTGGCCGAGCGGGAAGTCACCCACCTTCTGGTCGGCCTTCGGCGGGATGCTGTAGGTCGTCACCGGCACGATCGCGTTGCGCAGGCTGAGCGCTGGGGTCCCGTTCAGCGACGAGGTGTTGGTCAGCGCCCACAGCGCGATGCGGTTGTCGCTGCCGTTACCGTTGGCCTCCTCCGCCGCCATCGAGCTGAGGAAGTACTCGGTGCCGCCGAGGTCGGTCGCGTAGGCCCCCGCGGGTGTGGTCGCCGGCCAGATGGTGAAGCCAGGATTGCCGGCGACGCTGCCGATGGTGTCGAACTGGGTCACCGTGATGTTGGCGGCGCTCGCTGCCAGCGCGGCCTTGGAGATGGCGTAGACCTGCGCGGCGTGGAAGCCGGTCGGGGGGAAGAACGGGTACTCGTTGGTGGTGATGTAGAAGCCGTTGGCGTCGGCGCCGATGTGCGGGTAGTCGCCGATGCAGGGTCCCAGCTCACAGTGGTGGTTGGGCGTGCCCTGGGTGCCGTCGTCCTGGACCGGGATCCGGTAGATGGTGTACGCCCCGGTCGGGCTCGAGGTCTTGCTGACCGCGAGGTCGAGGTGGTTCGGGCCGAGGAAGGCCCCGGTGGTGGGGTCGACGTCGAGGGTGAGCACCACCAGGAACCAGCGCTGGGTGTCGGTGTCGAAGAAGCAGCTCGGGTCGGTGATGAACGGCCCGAACGCGCCGGTGGTCCGGTTGATCGCCGGCGGGTAGCCGTAGAAGGTGTTCTGGTCGGTCACGCCGGTCACCGGGTTGCCGACCGTGTCGTACACCCGCAGCACGTTGTTGACGGTCTCCAGCACGAAGCCGTTCCCGACGCACAGGCCCTGGTCGGGCGGTTCCAGCGAGAACTGGTTGCCGCCGTTGGCGGTCCGCTGGGCGCGGTGATTCAAGCCGTCGAAGCTCCTGACCAGCTGGACGTTGGCCTTGCCCTTGGCCGCTGGGGTCGCGGGGGCGCCCTGCCCCGTCCCGGTCGTGAGGCTCCGGTTCACCGCCGCTGCCCCCGCACCGGCGTCGGCGCCCGCCCCCTCGGCGCGTGGCTGGCCGATGAACTCCGGGAACTCGATCGCGCCGCTGCCGGTCGACACCAGCTTGATCGAGGTGGTCCCACCACTTGGGATCTGCCGGGTGATCCCGTCCGCCCGTGCCGGCGCGCGAGCCGCGCTCAGCGCGGTCAGGGCGCCGAGCACCAGCACCGGCGTCAGCGCCCAAGCCCACACCCTTGTGTGCTTCATGGCTGGCCGACCTCCTGTAGCCAGGCAAACCCGCCCAAAGGACGGGCATCGAATAGCCCGCTTACCGTCTCGAAAGGGAAAAGTCCTGTCAATACGTGCATGGCTACGACGAATGCAGGTACCCCACCTGTGTCGCAGTCGTAGGGGCCGGCTTGGGTCTGCTGGCCTATCCCGAGCTCGAAGGCGGCCACAGCACTCCAGCACATCCCGGCTCTTGACATACAGAGGAACCCTTCTAGCCAATCCGTCGTCCGGCGCTCTCGGCCCTCACCCCGGGGGCGCCGGACCATTGCGAGCGCAGTGCTGCTTACGCTTCACCGGACGGTCGCTTGGCTGCCGCCTATGTGGGTGACCGACTCCCGCGGAGGTCGAGGCGGGCCACCTGGGGATCGTGATCGGAGGCCTGGTCGGCAAACTCGGCGTTGACATGCACCGGGTCATAGTCGACCGGGAAGCTGCTCAGCAGCGGGTTGCTGACCAGGATCTGGTCCAGCACCTGGGAGTTGCCCTCGAACACATAGGAGTAGCGCTCGGCCTTGGGCAGGGTGTCCATCAGGGTGGTCAGCACCCCCCCTTCCAACAGCTGGACGGTCTGGGAGAACTCAAAGTCGTTGATATCGCCAAGCACGATCACCTTCGCCTGGGGGTCGGCGGCCACCAACTCGTCCACAAAGCCATTCACGGCCTGGGCCTGGGCGTGACGGGCGAGTTCGCTGGCCCGGACCGGTGGCTGCACGCGGCCGAACAACGGGTCGTCGGCGGTCTTGGAGCTGAAGTGGTTGGCGACCACGAACACCTTCTTGCCGTGCAGGCGGAACTCGCCAGCCAGCGACTTGCGGGTGTCGGCGAACGCCGGGTCCTGCGGGGCGACCCGGCCCGGGCTGAACGACAGCCGGGGTCCCGCCGGGTGGTCGACCACGGTGGTCGCGGTGGTCGAGGTGCCACCGGGACGGTCGACGAAACTCAGGCCACGGTCGGTCCGGAACAGGAACCCGACCCGGATGTTGCCGCCCGGCTCGCCGCCGTCCTGGTCATCCACCGGGTCGATCTGCCGATACTGATACTCGGGCCCGCCGACGGCCACGATGGCGTCGATCAGCAGCCCCCAGGTGACCGCGGCGTCGGTCACCGAAGTGTTGGCGGCCCCGTCGTTATCCTGAATCTCCTCGATCGCCAGCAGATCGGGCGCACGCAGATGGTCGACGATCAGCTGCGCGTGGCCGGTGAAGGCCCCGCCGTCGCCGGGATCCAGGTTCTCCACGTTGTAGGTCCCCACCACCAGTTCCCAGTCCGCCGGGACGCGGGTGACTTCGCGCTGCAGGCCGCCGTCGACCCGGACCAGCGGGCCGGTGATGTTCAGCTTGAAGTTGCCGAAGCTGTAGTCCATGACCCCCACCACCGGCGAGCTGAACCCATCCCCGACATTCACCACCGGGGTCGCTACCAGGGTGTCGTCCAGGATGATCCGCTCGGGATTGAAGTCATTGGGGCGGACCAGGACGCCACCACGGACGCTATCGACACCGGCCAGTTGGCTCTGGTCGCCGACCACCGGGATCTCGCCGAACCCATTGCGCGGCCCCACCACCACCGCCTGGTTCACTGGACGCGCATCCCCTCCAGGCTCTCGTAGAAGTCGATCCCGTCAGCGCCAGGGTCGAACACCCCGCTGGTCTCCACGCTGCCGGTGGCGTCGTCCTCGATCACCATCGACGGCGGCACCCGACCCCCCGACCCCACGACGGTGGGCGCGGGCAGAGGGTTGCCGCTGGAGAGCACGGCCACACTCAGCCCTGGGGTGGTGAT
>JASLIH010000269.1 GCA_030152105.1 Actinomycetes bacterium | reverse complement strand
GCCTGCTGCACCTGCCCGAGCCGCTGTGGTTCGTGGACCCGCGCTGGACCAAGCCGGGCCTGACCCTGATCGGCCTGTGGGGCATCGGCCAGGTGATGATCATCTTCCTGGCCTCGCTGCTGGACGTGCCCCGGCAGCTGTACGAGGCGGCCGAGCTGGAGGGGGCCAGGCCGTGGCAGCAGTTCCGCCACGTGACCCTGCCGATGATCTCCCCGGTGATCTTCTTCTCGGTGCTCATCGGGATGATCCAGGGCTTCCAGTACTTCACCCAGGCCTTCGTCGTCTCCAAGGCCGGCGACCGCACCAACGAGGTCGGCTACCCCCAGGACTCGCTGCTGTTCTACACCAGCCGCCTCTACCAGCAGGGCTTCGAGGGGTTCCACATGGGCTATGCGGCCGCCATGTCCTGGGTGATGTTCGTGGTCATCATGGCCTGCACCGTGGTCCTGATCCGCAGCTCGCGCCGGTGGGTCCACTACCAGGGAGGGTTCCGGTGAGCGCCACCACGGCCGCCGGGGCCGCGGGCCGGGCCCGGCGGCCGGTCCCGCCGGAGATCCGGCGGCGCCGGCTGCTGCTGTCGGTCGCCAACCACTCGGTGGCGATCGCCCTGTCGATCGCGTTCCTGCTGCCGTTCCTGTTCATCGTGGCCACCTCGCTGATGACCAACCAGCAGGCGCTGTCCCCCAACATCTGGCCGCACCCGTTCGTGTGGTCGAACTACAAGACGGTGTTCGAGGCGTTCCCGTTCGTCCGTTACACCCTGAACACCGTCACCTACGCCGGGCTGGCCACCGTCGGGGTGCTGCTGTCGTGTGTCCCGGTGGCCTATGCGCTGTCGCGGCTGCAGTGGCGCGGCCGCCAGGCCGCCTTCATCCTGGTGCTCTCCACCCTGATGCTCCCGCCCCAGGTGACGATCGTGCCGCTGTACGTGATCTTCGTGCGGCTGGGCTGGATCGGGTCGCTCAAGCCGCTGATCATCCCGCTGTTCTTCGGCGACGCGTTCACCATCTTCCTGCTGCGCCAGTTCTTCATGACCATCCCCCAGGAGTTGTCGGACGCTGCCCGGGTCGACGGGGCCAGCGAGCTCCAGATCCTGCTGCGGGTGATCGTGCCGCTGGCCAAGCCGGCGCTGGCCGCGGTGGCGCTGTTCCAGTTCCTCTACTCCTGGAACGACTTCTTCAGCCCGCTGCTGTACGCCGGCAACAACCCCGACTCCTGGACCCTGGCGGTGGCCCTGCAGCAGTTCACCACCCTGTCCCGCGGGGTGCTGTGGAACCTCCAGATGGCGGCGTCGCTGCTGTTCATGCTGCCGGTGATCGTCATCTTCTTCTTCGCCCAGAAGGTCTTCGTCGAGGGAGTCACGCTCACCGGGGTCAAGGGTTGACGACCCCCGGCCCGGGCTGCCTCCGGATCGCGCTGCTGGGGACCGGCTGGATCATGGACTTCCACGCCCGGGCGGTGCTCGAGCACCCGGGGGCCGAGCTGGTGGCGGCGGCCAACTGGCGCGAGCCGTCCCTGCGGCGGCTGGCCGAACGCTACGGCATCCCCAGGGTGACCACCGACTGGCGCGCCCTGGCCGCCGATCCCGGCATCGACGCGGCCGTGATCGGCACCCCCAACGCCCTCCACGCCGCCCAGGCGACCGCCTTCCTCGAGGCCGGCAAGCACGTGCTGGTGGAGAAGCCGATGGCGACCACCGTGGCCGAGGCCGACACCATGGTGGCGGCCGCCCGCGGCGCCGGGGCGTGGCTGATGGTGGCCCACTGCTGGCGCTTCCACCCCGACGTCCGGGCGCTGCGGGCCCGGGTCGAGGCCGGCGAGCTGGGCGCGATCGTCAAGACCCGCGGCTACGGCGGGCACGCCGGCTGGGGGCCGTCGGGGTGGTTCACCGACCCGGAGCTGGCCGGGGGCGGCGCCCTGCTCGACATGGGGGTGCACGCCATCGACACCACCCGCTACCTCCTGGGCGACCCGCTGCCAGAGCGGGTCTGCGCCGCCATCGGCACCCGCTACGGCGGCCACGCCGTCGACGACGACGCCGTGCTGCTGATCAGCTGGTCCGACAACACCACCTCGGTGGTCGAGTCGGGCTGGTGGCAGCCGCGGGTCGGCGGCCTCGAGGCCGACACCGAGCTGTACGGCACCGGCGGCTACGCCCGGGTCTGGGACATGACCGAGCCGCCGCCGGGCTACGAGCACTGCACCCAGCCGATGTACTCGGCGCAACTGGCCGAGTTCGTCGAGGCGGTCGCGGCCGGCCGCCAGCCCCGCCCGAGCGGCGAGGACGGCCGGGTCGTCATGCAGGTGGTGGAGCAGGCCTACGCCTCGGCCGGGGGACGACCGGCGTAGCCAACACGTGGTCTCGTCGACCGTGTGCACCCTCACACGCCCGGTCACACGGTAGGGCCGGATCCTGCCTGGGGCGGGCCGGACGGCCCGCACGAGGACCACCCTGGGAGGGGACCCCATGAGCACGACCCAGACGACCCAGCCGGACCTGGTGGCGGTCAAGCACCGCCAGCAGAAGATGTGGGCCAGCGGCGACTACTCGGCGGTGGCGGCGAGGATCGCCGTGATGGCCGAGGACATGGTCCAGGCGGCCGGGCTGAAGGCTGGGGAGCGGGTGCTGGACGTGGCCACCGGGAGCGGCAACGCCGCCCTCGCCGCCGCCCGCTGCGGGTGTGTGGTGACCGGGACCGACTACGTTCCCGAGCTGCTGGAGCGCGGGCGGGCCCGGGCGGCGGCCGAGGGGCTCGAGGTGTGGTTCGCCGAGGCGGACGCCGAGGACCTGCCGTACCGGGACGGGGAGTTCGACGCCGTGCTGTCGAGTCTCGGGGTCATGTTCGCGCCCGACCAGGAGCGTGCGGCGGCCGAGCTGGTTCGGGTCTGCCGGCCCGGCGGGACGATCGCGATGGTCAACTGGACCCCGACCGGCTTCATCGGGGGCCTCCTGCGCACCGTCAGCAAGCACGTGCCGCCGCCGGCCGGGGTCAGGCCGCCCACCCAGTGGGGGACCGAGGAGCGGCTCGGCGAGCTGCTCGGCGACGCCGTGTCGGACCTCAGGGTCACGCGGCGCGAGTACGTGTTCCGGTTCCGGTCGCCGGAGGACTTCGCCCGGTTCTTCAGGGACAACTACGGCCCTACCCTCAAGGCCTTCGAGGCGCTCGACGAGGCGGGCCGGGAGCGGCTGTTCGACGACCTGACCGCCCTGGCCAGGGACCACGACCAGGAGCCGGGCCCGTCGGTCGCGATGCCGTCGGAGTACCTCGAGGTGGTCGCGACCCGCAAGTGAGGGGAGCACCCGACCGCGGCCCGTTGTGGCCGGCGGGCCGAGTGGGCGACCATGTCGCCAAGGAGTGGATTGCCATGGTGAGGATCCGCCTGCTCGGCCCGCCGGCCATCGAGCGGGACGGCGTGCCGGCGCCGCCGCCGCGCGGTCGCAAGGCGTGGGCCCTGCTGGCCTACCTGCTGCTGGCCGAGCGGCCGCCCGGCCGCCGGCACCTGGCAGAGCTGCTGTTCGACGAGGCGGACGACCCGCTCGGGGCCCTGCGGTGGACCCTGGCCGAGCTGCGGCGCAAGCTCGGCGCGCCGGAGCTGTTCGGCGGCGACCCGGTGGCGACCACCCTCGGGAACGGCATCACGGCCGACGTCCATGCCCTCACCGGGGAGTTGGCCGACCCGGCGGGCCTGCTCGACCTGGACGGCCAGCTGCTCGACGGCGTCAGCGTCCTGGCCAGCCCGACCTTCGAGTCGTGGCTGGTCGTGGAGCGCCACCGGCTGGCGGCCACGGCCGAGGCGCGGCTGCGGCAGACGGCGCTGGGGCTGCTGGCATCGGGGCAGGCCGGTGACGCGGTCGCGTACGCGTCGCGGGCGGTGGCCCGCAACCCGCTGGACGAGGGCAACCACGAGCTGCTGGTCCGCAGCCTGGCCGCCTCGGGCGACCGGGCGGCCGCCCTCCGGCAGGTGGCGGTCTGCGAGGACACCCTGCGGCGCGAGCTCGGCATCGAGACGTCGGCAGCGCTCCAGGAGGCGGCCAGCGCTCCGGCAGGGTCGCCGCGGAGCCGGCCGGCCAGCGGCCGCGCCGCCGTCACCAGCCAGCTCGAGGCCGGCCGGGCGGCGATCGCGGCCGGCGCCGTCGAGGCCGGCATCGACTGCCTGCGCCGGGCCTGCGCCGACGCGGCCACCCACCCCGACCCCGCCCTCCAGGGCGCCGCGCTGCTGGCCCTGGGCGGGGCGCTGGTCCACGCCGTCCGGGGTCGCGACGAGGAGGGCGCGGTCGTCCTCCACGAGGCGGTGCGGCTGGCCACCGAGGCCGGCGACGCCGAGACGGCGGTGACCGCCTACCGGGAGCTCGGCTTCGTCGACGTCCAGGCCGGCCGCCGCCAGACGGCCGAGGCCTGGCTGGCCAGGGCCGAGGCGCTGGCCGAGACCGACGTCCAGCTCGGCGCCGTCCTCGGCATCCGGGGCATGAACGCCTCCGACATGGGCGACTACCCCGCCGCCTTCCAGCACCTCCAGGGCTCGGTGGAGCGGTCAGAACGGGGCGGCGACCCGCGCCAGCAGGCCTTCTCGCTGTCGATCCTGGCCCGCGCCCACCTGCTGCGCGACGAGCGCAGCCAGGCCGCGGTCGCCCTGGCCGACTCCCTCGAGCTGGTCCGGGCGGAACGCTGGATGGCGTTCCTGCCCTGGCCGGAGGCGCTCAAGGGCGAGCTCGACCTCCGCACCGGCAACATCGAGGCGGCCACCGAGCAGTTCGAGCACGCCTGGGCCCTGGCCACCCATCTGGGCGACCCCTGCTGGGAGGGCATGGCCGCCCGCGGCCTCGGCCTGCTCAGCGCCGCCCGCGGCGACCACCCCGGCGCCACCGCCTGGCTCGCCGAGGCCCGCACCCGCTGCAACCGGACCAGCGACCGCTACCAGTGGGTGAGCGCCCATGTGCTCGACGCCGTGATCGGCATCGCCATCGACCAGGACGACGAGCCCGAGGCCGCCCGCCTGGTCGACGCGCTGGCCACCCTGGCCGCCCGCGGCGACATGCGCGAACTGGTCGTTCGCGCCCAGATCCACCGCAGCCGCCTCGGCGACCCGTCGGCCCTGGCCACTGCCCGCATCCTCGCCACCAGCATCGACAACCCCGCCCTGGCCCCGCTCCTCAACGGCCACCGGTAGGGGAACGCGGACACGACGAGACCCTCCCGAGCCCGTGCGGAGGTGCCTGGGCTCGGGAGGGTCGTCGTCCCTACCTGGTGAGGAGCGGAGCGAGCTACTGGACCTTCGGCTGCTTGAACTCCCCGTTGCGCACGCCAGCCAGGAAGGCCTCCCACTCATGGGCGTTGAAGCGCAGCACAGGACCGTCGCGGTCCTTGGAGTCGCGAACGGCGACCTCGGCCGGGTCGAGGGCGACCTCGACACAGCCGTTGGTGGCGCTGTGGCTGCTCTTGCGCCACGTCGCGCGAGACAGGTCCACTATCAGCTCCTTTCGGATTGATCCAGCTGAGACTGGATGCTGCCGAGGGTCCGGATGGACTCTCCCGGGTTCTGCGCGGCGGCCCGCAGGTGATCAAAGATCTTGTTGTACCGGCGGGTCACCTCGGTGCTCTCGAGGTACAGATCGCTCCCGGTGTTCTCGATGTAGACGACATCGGGATCCGAGGACTCGCGGTAGTGGAGGATGGTGAACTCGCCATCCATCCCTGGATGCTCGCCACTGGTGAACGGCAGCACCTGGAGGGTGACGTTGGGCAGCTTGGTGGCCTCGATCAGCCGCCCGAGCTGCTCGGCCATAACCGTCGACCCGCCGACCTGCCTGCGCACGACGGCCTCGTCGAGAACTACCCAGTAATCAGGGGGATGCTCGCTCGTGAGCAGTTCCTGCCGGTGGATCCGCATCTCAAACCGACGGTCGATCTCGCCGGGCTTGAGGTCGAGGCGGATGGCCTTGAGCACGGCACGGGCATAGGGCTCGGTCTGAAGCAGCCCTGGCACGAGCTGGGACGAGTATTGCCAGATGGTCGAGGCGTCGGCCTCGAGCCCGGCCACCGCGATGTTGGGCTGGTCTCTGTACTCCTGCCACCAGTACTGCTGGCGCCGTTCCCGCGCGATCTGCAGCAGCTGGTCGCGCTCGACCTCAGAGACCTCGTAGATGTCGAGGAGCAGTCGGAGATCGCGAGGGCGCACGCCCACCTGCGCGGTCTCAATCCGTGACATTGTGGAGGTGGACATCTCCAACTTCTCGGCCACCTCGTCGATCGTGAGGCCGGCCGCCTCGCGGAGTTGTCGAAGCGCACGGGCCAGCCGTCGCTCTCGCACCGTCGGACTTCTTCTCGCCACGGGAACGAACCCTCCTTCCACGGCGGCGGAGTCTAGCGCATCTCGCGGAGTGCATATTGCACGCCGGCGCTTCTGGGGATAGATGGGTTCGCAAAGTCGAGCGAACCCGAAGAACGCGCCCTTCGGGCAGCCCAGGCCATTCACCCAAGCCAGCGAGGTCGGGCGGAGCATACTCCAACCGGGTCTCCCATACAACAAACCTCAACCTGGGGTCAACAGATTGCAACTTGCAATATGGTTGTTCCGAGTTAAGATGAAGGCGGCACCCTGCCACCGCCCCCGGGGCCAGCCACCCGGGGAGCTGGCGGCCAGCAACCGCGGCCGACCCCGACCAGTGTCCGACTCGAGTTCAGGGGGCGTCGCCGGTGGATCCACTCCAGACAATCCTCGGGGACGTGCTGCTGGCGCTGGCCGGCCTCGCGCTCGTCCTTCTCGCGGTCATCCTCGTCCTCACCGAGGCCCACATCATCCTTCGCCTCGGCAGAAAGCTGACGCAGCGCGTCTCCGAAGAGCAGGGAGGCAGATGATGTCGCAACCCATCCCCTGGATCGGGCTGGCCGCCATCGTGGCCATGTTCGTCCTCCCGCTGCTGCCGGCCTGGCTGTTCGAGGGGCCGCGCACCATCAAGCGGTACCCACGGCGGGTGGTGTGCGGCGACTGCGGCGAGCGGTGGACCGAGGAC
>JASLIH010000151.1 GCA_030152105.1 Actinomycetes bacterium | reverse complement strand
GACGAGCCCACCGGCAACCTCGACTCGGCGTCCGGCGCCGAGCTGCTCGGCTTCATGCGCCGCTCGGTCGACGAGTACGGCCAGACCATCGTGATGGTCACCCACGACCCGAACTCGGCCGCCTTCGCCGACCACGTGCTGTTCCTGGCCGACGGCCGCATCGTCGACGAGATGGCCAACCCGACCGCCGAGAAGGTGCTCGACCTCATGAAGAAGCTGGGAGGCTGAGCGGGCCATGGGCAAGGCAACGCTCAAGGGTCTCCTGGCCCACAAGTTCCGGCTGGCCGCGACCGCCCTGGCCATCGTGCTCGGGGTCAGCTTCGTGGCCGGCACCTTCGTGCTCACCGACACCATCAAGGCCAGCTTCGAAGACCTGTTCAAGCAGGTCACCCAGGGTGTCGACGTCGCCGTCCGCTCCCAGGAGACCTTCGGCGGCTTCGACACCGGCGAGGTCCGCGACCCCATGCCGGCCGCCCTGCTCGACAAGATCAAGGCGGTCGACGGCGTCCGGGTGGCCGAGGGCACCGTCACCGGCTACGCCCAGCTCGTCGGCAAGGACGGCAAGGCGGTGACCACCGGCGGCGCCCCCAGCCTCGGCGTGTCGTTCAACAAGGACACCCAGTTCACGGCCGGCTCGACCGTGCGCTCGGGACGGCTGCCGACCGAGCCGACCGAGATGGCGATCGACGCCAAGACGGCCGAGGACACCGGCTACAAGGTCGGCGACCAGGTCAAGGTGCTGTTCCAGGGCCCGGCCCGCACCTTCACCATCAGCGGCATCATCGGCTTCGGCGACGCCGACAACCTCGGCGGGGCCCGCCTGGTCGGCTTCGACCTGGCCACCGCCCAGGAGGTGATGAACCGCGAGGGCCGGTTCGACGAGATCGACGTCGCCGCCCAGGAGGGCGTCACCCCCGAGCAGCTGCGCGACCGCATCCGGGCCGCCGTCGACCCGAAGTACGAGGTCCTCACCGGTGAGGAGCTGGCCGCCGACCAGGCCGCCGCCATCAACGACACCATCGGGCGGTTCCTCGGCACCGCGCTGCTCGCCTTCGCCTTTGTCGCGCTGCTGGTGGGTGCGTTCCTGATCTTCAACACCTTCACCATCATCGTCGCCCAGCGGACCCGGGAGCTGGCCCTGCTGCGCTGCCTGGGGGCCAGTCGCCGCCAGGTGATGACCTCGGTGCTGGTCGAGTCGTTCATCGTCGCCCTGGTGGCCTCGCTGGTCGGCCTGGGCCTGGGCGTGCTGATCGCCAACGGCCTGCGCGCCCTGCTGAGCCAGTTCCTCGGCGCCGACATCCCGGCCACCGGCATCCAGTTCCTGCCTCGCACGGTGATCGTGTCGCTGGTCGTCGGTCTGGTCGTGACCGTGCTGGCGGCGCTGCTGCCGGCGCTCAAGGCGACCCGGGTGCCGCCGGTCGCCGCCCTCCAGCCCGAGACGGCCTTCGCCCCGACCGGCTTCCGCAAGCGCCGGATCTTCCTGGGCGTGCTGGTCACCGCCGTCGGCGTGGCCCTGCTGCTGGCCGGCCTGTTCCGCTCCGAGGGCAACCGGCTGGTCAACGTCGCCTCGGGGGCGGTGGTGGTCTTCTTCGGCGTGGCCATCCTGAGCCCGCTGATCGCACGGCCCCTCGCCCGGGTCATCGGCTGGCCGTTCGCCCGCGCCTTCCGACTGCCCGGCACCCTGGCCCGCCAGAACGCCATGCGCAACCCGCGACGGACCGCCTCGACCGCCGCCGCCCTGATGATCGGGCTGGCCCTGGTGTCCTTCGTCAGCATCTTCGCCGCCTCGATCAAGGCCTCCACCACCAAGACCCTTGAGGAAACGGTCTCGGCCGACTACATCCTCATGAACGACAACTTCCAGCCGTTCAGCCCCGAGGCCGCCCAGCGTCTGGCCGAGCAGCCGCAGCTGGCGGCGGTGGCCGGGGTGCGCTTCGGCCCCTGGAAGCTCAACGGGGCCAGCAAGACCGTCCAGGCCGTCGATCCTGCCGCCTACCAGCAGGTCGTCCGCACCGAGGTCACTGCCGGCAACCTCGGCGACCTGGCCTCAGGCGGCCTGGCCGTGAAGGACACGGTGGCCAAGGCCAACGGCTGGACGGTGGGCGACAACGTGCCCATGGAGTTCCCCCGCACCGGGGTCGAGCAGGTCCCGGTGAAGGCGATCTACAAGGACAACAGCCTCAACGGCGACTTCCTGCTCGGCCTGACCACCTACGAGCGCGCCTTCGCCGACCAGGCGGACCTCGAGATCCTGGTCAAGGCCGCTCCGGGGGTCGCCCCGGCCGAGTCTCGGGCCGCGGTCGACCGGGTGATGGCCGACTTCCCCAATGTCACCGTGCGCGACCAGGCCGAGTTCAGGGACGAGCAGGCCAGGCAGATCGACCAGATCATCAACCTGTTCTACTCGCTGCTCGGGCTGGCCATCCTGATCGCCCTGTTCGGCATCGTGAACACGCTCGGCCTGTCGATCTTCGAGCGCATCCGGGAGCTCGGCCTGCTCCGGGCGGTCGGGGCCACCCGCAGCCAGCTGCGCTCGATGATCCGCTGGGAGGCGGTGATCATCGCCGTCCTCGGCGCCGTGCTCGGCCTGGCCGTCGGCGTGTTCTTCGGCTGGACGATCGTCCGGGCCCTGGCCAGCCAGGGCATCACCGAGTTCTCCCTGCCGGGCGGGCAGCTCGTCGGCTTCGTGCTCGCCGCCGCCATCGCCGGCATCCTGGCCGCGGTCCTGCCCGGGCGCCGGGCGGCCAGGATCGACGTGCTCAGGGCGATCACCACGGAGTAGCGTTCGGGGTATGCGATCCGACTACACCAGGGAGGCGCTGGCCGAGGCCGACGTCGACGCCGACCCGGTGGTTCAGTTCCGGCGCTGGTTCGAGCAGGCCACCGAGGCCGGCCTGCTCGAACCGACCGCCATGACCCTGGCCACCGCGACCCCGGACGGGCGGCCGTCGGCCCGCATGGTCCTGCTGCGCGGGTTCGACGAGCGCGGCTTCTGCTTCTACACCAACTACGAGAGCCGCAAGGGCGCCGAGCTGGCCGCCAACCCGCGAGCGGCCCTGGTGTTCTGGTGGGGCGAGCTGGAGCGCCAGGTCCGGATCGAGGGCCGGGTCGGGCCCACCAGCCGCGAGGAGAGCGAGGCCTACTTCCACTCGCGCCCGCCCGGCAGCCAGCTCAGCGCGGCCGCCTCACCCCAGAGCAAGGTGATCGACAGCCGGGCCGTCCTGGAACGGCGGGTCGCCCAGCTGGCCACCAGCCTCCCCGACGGCGAGATGTCCCTGCCCGACTTCTGGGGCGGCTTCCGCCTCGCCCACGAGGTCGTCGAGTTCTGGCAGGGCCGGCCCAACCGCCTGCACGACCGCCTCCGCTACCGCCGCGCCGGCGGCATCTGGACGATCGAGCGCCTCGCCCCCTGACACAATAGGGCGTGCAGGGACGTCTCCTGAGCGACGGAGGGCTGGCCGATGGCATCCAGCGACGGGGTCGAGGTCTACGGGCCGGCCCGCGAGAGGTACGGGGACGTCCTGAGCGACGAGGCGCTCGGGCTGGTGGCCGAGCTCCAGCGGGAGCTTGGCCCGACCCGGGACGCGCTGCTGGCCAAGCGGGGCGAACGCCAGGCCAGCTTCGACGCCGGCGAGCTGCCCGACTTCCTCCCGGCCACCGCGCCGGTGCGCAAGGGCGACTGGCGGGTCGCGCCGGTGGACAAGATCGCCGACCGGCGGGTCGAGATCACCGGCCCCACCGACCGCAAGATGCTGATCAACGCCCTCAACTCCGGGGCCAGGGTGTTCATGGCCGACTTCGAGGACGCCAACGCCCCCACCTGGGAGAACATGTTCGGCGGCCAGCGGAACCTGGTCGACGCCATCCAGGGCACGATCAGCTTCGAGAGCCCCGACGGGCGCCGGTACCGGCTGAACGAGGAGACCGCGACCCTGATGCCGCGGCCGCGGGGCTGGCACCTGCCCGAGAAGCACGTCACCGTGGACGGGCGGCCGGTCTCGGCCAGCCTGACCGACTTCGGCCTGTTCATGTCCGGCGGGGCCAGGCGGCTGCTGGAGCAGGGCAAGGGGGTCTTCCTCTACCTGCCCAAGCTGGAGAGCCACCTGGAGGCGCGGCTCTGGAACGACGCCTTCGAGCTGGCCTCCGACCGCCTCGGGATCGGTCGGGGCACGGTCAAGGCGACGGTGCTGATCGAGACCATCACGGCCGCCTTCGAGATGGACGAGATCCTGTACGAGCTGCGCGACCACTCGGCCGGGCTGAACGCCGGCCGCTGGGACTACATGTTCTCGGTCATCAAGAAGTTCCGGAACCGGCCCGAGTTCACCCTGCCCGACCGCAACAAGGTCACCATGACGGTGCCGTTCATGCGCGCCTACACCCAGCTGCTGGTCAAGACCTGCCACCGCCGGGGGGCGTTCGCCATGGGCGGCATGTCGGCGTTCATCCCCAGCCGCAAACGGCCCGAGATCAACTCCCAGGCCGTGGCCAAGGTCCGCGAGGACAAGCAGCGTGAGGCCGGCAACGGCTTCGACGGCACCTGGGTCGCCCACCCCGACCTGGTCCCGGTGGCCATGGAGGTGTTCGACGCGGTCCTGGGTGAGCGGCCCAACCAGATCGAGCGCCAGCGCGACGACGTCCAGGTCGGCCAGGCCGAGCTGCTCGACATCGCCTCGACCCCGGGGGAGGCGACCGAGGAGGGGCTGCGCAACAACGTCAACGTCGGCATCCAGTACATCTCCTCCTGGCTGCGTGGCCAGGGCGCGGCCCCCATCTTCAACCTCATGGAGGACGCGGCCACCGCCGAGATCTCCCGCTCCCAGGTCTGGCAGTGGGTCCACAACGGCGTCAAGCTGGCCGAGGGCCAGACCGTCACCGCCGACCTGGTCCGCCAGACCGCCACCGAGGAGCTGGAGAGGATCCGCGAGCAGGTCGGAGACGAGTTCTTCTGGAACGAGGGCCGCCCGGACCAGTCAAGGGCCCTGTTCGAGCAGGTCGCCCTGGCCGACGAGTTCGTCGAGTTCCTCACCATCCCCGCCTACGAGCAGCTGGACTGAGCATCGAACGCGAGGAGGTTGGGCGCCGATGGACCGACAGGCCCTCATCCGCCGGTTGGAGGAGATCGTCGGCCCCGGGGGGGTGATCTCCGAGCGCAACCAGCTCCGCACCTACGAGTGCGACGGCCTGGCCAACTTCCGGGTCATCCCCAGCGTGGTCGTGCTCCCCGAGACGGCCTCCCAGGCCCAGGCGACGGTCGTCGCCTGCCGCGAGGCCGGGGTGCCGTTCGTGGCCCGCGGGTCGGGCACCGGCCTGTCCGGCGGGGCCCTGCCGGTGTCGGACGGCGTGCTGATCGTGCTCGCCCGCATGCGCCGCATCCACGAGGTCGACCTGGACAACCGGCGGGCCGTGGTCGAGCCCGGGGTGCTGAACCTCCAGGTCACCAAGCAGGTCGCGCCAGACGGCTTCTACTACGCCCCCGACCCCTCCAGCCAGCAGATCTGCTCCATCGGGGGCAACGTGGCCGAGAACTCGGGCGGCGCCCACTGCCTCAAGTACGGGTTCACCACCAACCACGTGCTGGAGGCGGACGTGGTGCTGGCCGGTGGTGAGCGGGTGCGGCTGAGCGAGAGCGACAGCCTGGATCTGCTGGGCGCCGTGGTCGGCTCGGAGGGAACGCTGGGCGTGG
>JASLIH010000130.1 GCA_030152105.1 Actinomycetes bacterium | reverse complement strand
GACGGTGCTGCTGGTCGAGGACGAGGCGTCCATCGCCGACCTGGTCCGGCTGTACCTGGAGCGCGACGGCTTCCGGGTCGTCTGGCGGACCGACGGCCCCTCGGGGCTGGCCGCGGTCGACACCGAGCGTCCCCGGCTGGTTCTGCTCGACCTGATGCTGCCCGGCATGGACGGGTTCGAGGTGACCCGGGCGCTGCGCCAGCGGGGTGGCAGGGTGCCGATCATCGTGGTCACAGCCAGGGAGGAGGAGGCCGACCGGGTCCTCGGCCTCGAGCTGGGGGCCGACGACTACGTGACCAAGCCGTTCTCCCCCCGCGAGCTGGTGGCCCGGGTCAAGGCGGTCCTCCGGCGGGCCGAGCCCGAGCCCGAGGCCGGGCCCGAGCCGCCCCTGCACCTGGGCAGCCTCACCGTCGACCCGGGCCGCCACGAGGTGGTGTTCGAGGGCCGCCCGGTCCAGCTCACCGCCCGCGAGTTCGAGCTCCTCAGCTACCTGGTCCGCAACCGCGGCCTGGTCCTGACCAGAGACCAGATCCTGGAGCGGGTCTGGGGCTACTCGTTCCCGGCCGACACCCGCACCGTGGACGTGCACATCCGCCAGCTCCGCGCAAAGCTGGGCGACCACGCACCGATCCTCACCATCCGCGGCGTCGGCTACAAAGCCGACGACCGGGGCGCCGGGAGCGGGTAGATGGGGTGGACGGGAGGGTCGTTGCGGGGGCGGCTGGTGCTGGCCTTCGTGGCCGTGGCCGTGCTGGCGTCGGTGCTGATCGGGGTCATCACCCTGTCGCTGATCGGGCTGCTGCCCGAACGCGGCCTTGAGCAGCAGCTCGCCGACCAGGCCCAGGCGGTCAGCGACACCGTGGCCAGCCCGCGCCCGGCACGGCAGCTGTGCGCCCTGGCCCGGGTCCTGCGGCGGGGGGAGACCGAGGTCTACCTCCTGGACGCCGACGGCACCCCGCGCCGCCTGCCCGGCTGCCAGGCCCCCAACCGCCGGGGCCCGCTGGCCCCGGCCCCCAGCACCGACCTGTCCGCCGCCCTGGCCCAGGGGCAGGTGAGCGCCGGCACCGGCGACGGCCTGGCCTGGGCGGTGGTCCCCTCCGACGGGCCCGTCCGGCGATCCGGCGTCGCGGTGACCCCAGGAGCGGGGCCCGCCCGGCGCTCCGGCGGCGTGGTCCTGGTCCACGAGGTCCGGAGCCTCGGGCTCAGCCTGCTCCCGGTGGTGGCCTGGCGGCTGCTGCTGGCCACGGCCCTGGCGGTGGCGGTGGCGGCCCTGGCCGCCTGGCTGCTGGCGGGCAGGCTCACCGCGCCACTGGGCCGGCTGGTCACGGCCGCCCGCCGGGTCGGCGACGGCGACCTGTCGACACGGGTCCAGGTCGACGGCGACGGCGAGGTCGCCGAGGTCGCGAGCGCCTTCAACGACATGGCCGCCGGCCTGGAACGGGCCCAGACCGAGCAGCGCGCCTTCCTGGCCAGCGTCGGCCACGAGCTCAAGACCCCGTTGACCACCGTCCAGGGCTACACCGAGGCCCTGCTCGACGGCACCGTCGACGACCCGGCCGACCGGCGCCGCTCGCTGCTCCGGGTCCACGCCGAGACCATCCGGCTGGCCCGGCTCGTCCAGGACCTGCTCGACCTGGCCCGCCTCGGCCGTGGCCAGTTCGCTGTCAGCGCCGTCGACGCCGACGTCGGGGCCGTGCTCAGGGAGGCGGCCGCGGCCGCCGCCGAGCGGGCCGCCCGCCGCCAGGTCACCGTCGCCACCCGCCTCGACAACGACCTCCACGCCCACCTCGACCCGGGCCGGCTCCGCCAGGTGCTCGACAACCTGCTCGACAACGCCGCCCGCTCCAGCCCCTCCGGCCGCCAGGTCCTGGTCGCGGCCCGCCCCCTTCCCGGCGGCGGGGTCGAGGCGGCCGTCATCGACCAGGGCCCCGGCATCGCCGCCGAGGACCTCCCCCACGCCTTTGACCGCGGCTACCTGTGGTCCCGCTACCGCGGCACCCGCGAGGTCGGGTCGGGCCTCGGCCTGGCCATCGTCAAGGCCCTCTGCGACGCCATGGGCGTCGCCATCCAGGCCGAGTCCGGCCCCGGCGGCGGCACCGCCTTCCGCCTCATCCTCCCCCCGTCCCGCACCGCCCCCGCCGACGGCCGCCAGCGGGTCGGTCCCACCGCACCGAGCGAGCTCCCCACCCGCCCCCTCCGGTGAGCTCCCCGGGCGGCTACGAGCCGCCCGGCGGCTTCGACTCGCTGAGCTCCAGGAGGTGCCCGTCGGGGTCGCGGAAGAAGCAGCGCACCTCCCACTCGTAGTCCACCGGCGGGGTGAGGAACTCGGCGCCCCGGCCCAGCAGGGTCTCGTACGCCGCCCGGCAGTCGGGGACCCGGATCGTCATCGCGTGGTGGACGGCCCCCGGGTCGGCCGGCGGGGCGAAGGTGACCTCCGGCTTGTCGGGGGTGGGACCGCCGCCGGTGACCAGCAGCAGCCAGGTCCCGAACACCCGCAGCACGACCGAGGTGCCGCCGTACTCCCGGTAGAGCTCGGCCCCGAGCACGTCCCGGTAGAAGTCCCTCGACCGCCCGGCGTCGCCCACCACCAGGATGTGGGTGAGCTCCATGCCCTCGGACGGAAACTCGGCAGTGGTCATCGGTCCCTTTCGTCGGCGCGAGCCAGCCCTGACCGGATCATGCCCCATCAGGGCACAGCGAGGGGACCCGGTCGGGGAGGCGGGGCCGGAACGGCTAGAATCGTGGGCTGTGACCTCGACCGGCTCGTTCCTGGCCCGGGCGGTGGCCGACGCCAGGTCGGACGCCGAACGCCGGGCCGCACGGCTGCCCCTCGACCAGCTGCGGGCGGCCGCCGCCGGCCTCCCCGCGGCCAGAGGGCTGGAGGCGGCGGCCCGCAGCGGCCCGCACGGGCCCCGGGTGATCGCCGAGGTCAAGCGCCGCTCGCCCTCCAAGGGCGACATCCGCGTCGACCTCGACCCGGCCGCCCTGGCCAGCGCGTACGCCGCCGGTGGGGCGGCGGCCGTCAGCGTCCTCACCGAGCCCCGCCACTTCGCCGGCAGCCCCGACGACCTCCTGGCCGTGCGGTCGGCGGTCGACCTGCCCGTCCTGCGCAAGGACTTCGTCACCACCGGCTACCAGGTCTGGGAGGCGCGCGCCTGGGGGGCCGACGCCGTCCTGCTGATCGTCGCCGCCCTCGACCCGGCGGCCCTCCGCGACCTGCTGGAGGAGACCGCCGAGGCCGGCCTCGACGCCCTGGTCGAGGTCCACACCGTCGCCGAGGCCGAGACCGCCGCCGGGGCCGGCGCCTCCCTGGTCGGGGTGAACGCCCGCGACCTGGCCACCCTGGAGGTCGACCCCAACCGCTTCGCCGAGGTCCGCCGGTCCCTGCCCGCCGGCACGGTCCTGGTCGCCGAGAGTGGCATCCGCGACCGGGCCGGCGTCCAGGCGGCCGCCGACGCCGGCGCCGACGCCGTCCTGGTCGGCGAGACCCTGGTGCGCGCCAGCGACCCGGCGGCCGCCGTCCGCGACCTGCTGACCGTCCCGACCCGAACTGGAGGAGCCCATGGCTGAGCCCCGCAAGATCCTGCTCGGCGAGGACGAGCTGCCGAGCGCCTGGTTCAACATCGTCCCCTCGATGCCGACCAAGCCCGACCCCTACCTGCACCCCCAGACCCGCCAGCCGGTCGGGCCGGACGACCTGGCCCCGCTGTTCCCGATGGCCCTGATCGGCCAGGAGGTCTCCACCGACGAGTGGATCGACATCCCCGGGCCGGTCCTGGACGTCTACAAGCTGTGGAGGCCGACCCCGCTGATCCGCGCCCTCGACCTCGAGCGCGCCCTCGGCACCCCAGCCCGCATCTACTACAAGTACGAGGGCGGGTCCCCGGCCGGGTCCCACAAGCCCAACACCGCCATCCCCCAGGCCTTCTACAACAAGGCCGAGGGCGTCACCCGGATCAGCACCGAGACCGGCGCCGGCCAGTGGGGCAGCGCCCTCGCCTTCGCCTGTGCCCGCTTCGACCTCGAGTGCAAGGTCTACATGGTGCGGGCCTCCTACGACGGCAAGCCGTACCGGCGCTCGCTCATGGAGACCTGGGGGGCCAGCGTCATCCCGTCGCCGTCCCCGGAGACAGGGGCCGGCCGGGCCGTCCTCGACCAGGACCCCGACTCGCCCGGGTCCCTCGGGATCGCCATCTCCGAGGCCGTCGAGGACGCCGCCACCCGCGAGGACACCCACTACGCGCTGGGCAGCGTGCTCAACCACGTGCTGCTCCACCAGACCGTCATCGGTCTGGAGCTGAAGGCCCAGCTCGAGCAGGCCGGGGTCGAGCCCGACGTGCTCGTCGCCTGCGTCGGCGGCGGGTCCAACTTCGGCGGCTTCACCTTCCCGCTGCTGGCCGAGAAGCTGGCCGGCCGCCGGAGCACCAGGGTGGTCGCGGTCGAGCCGACCGCCGCCCCGACCCTCACCAAGGGCCGCTTCGAGTACGACCTCGGCGACCAGGCCGGCATGGCCCCGCTGATCCCGATGTACACCCTCGGCGCCGACTTCATCCCGGCCCCGATCCACGCCGGCGGGCTGCGCTACCACGGCGACTCGGCGCTGGTGTCGCTGCTGCGCAAGGAGGACCACATCGAGGCCGTGGCCTACCCGCAGTCCAAGGTCTTCGAGGCGGCGGTGCAGTTCGCCCGCACCGAGGGCATCCTCCCCGCCCCCGAGCCGGCCCACGCCATCCGGGCCGTGATCGACGAGGCCCTGCGCTGCAAGGAGGAGGGCCGCGCCGAGACGATCGTCTTCAACCTGTGCGGCCACGGCCATTTCGACCTCAAGGCCTACGAGGACTACCTGTCGGGGAACCTCCTCGATGTCTGACCGGCTGCTCGCCGAGGCGCCCGGCCCGGCGGCCGAGGTCGCGCACCGGCCCGACCCGCTCGGGCACTTCGGGGACTGGGGTGGGCGGTTCGTCCCCGAGGTCCTGATGGCCGCCCTCGACCAGCTCACCGAGGCCTTCGAGGAGGCCATCACCGACCCCGCCTTCGTCACCGAGCTGCACGCGCTCCGGCGCGACTACGCCGGCCGCCCGACCCCGCTGTTCTGTGCCCGGCGGCTCTCGGAGGAGCTGGGCGTCCGGGTGTGGCTCAAGCGGGAGGACCTGCTCCACACCGGGGCCCACAAGCTCAACAACTCCCTCGGCCAGCACCTGCTGGCCCGCCGCATGGGCAAGCCGCGGGTCATCGCCGAGACCGGCGCCGGTCAGCACGGCGTGGCCACCGCGACCGTCGCCGCCCTCCTCGGCCAGGAGTGCGTCGTCTACATGGGTGAGGAGGACACCCGGCGCCAGCACCTCAACGTGGTCCGCATGCGGCTGCTCGGCACCGAGGTGCGCCCCGTGGCCACCGGCACCGCGACCCTCAAGGACGCCATCAACGAGGCCCTGCGGGACTGGGTCGAGACGGTCGAGTCGACCCACTACTCGATCGGGTCGGTGGTCGGCCCCCACCCCTACCCGCTCATGGTCAGGGAGTTCCAGCGGGTCATCGGCGACGAGGCCCGGGCCCAGTTCCTGGAGGCCGAGGGCCGGCTGCCCGACCTGGCCGTCGCCTGCGTCGGCGGCGGGTCGAACGCGGCCGGCCTGTTCGCCGCCTTCATCGACGACGACCCCGTCCGCCTGGTCGGGGTCGAGGCCGGCGGCCGCGGCCCCCAGCCGGGCGACCACGGCGCCTCCCTCGGCCTCGGCGAGGCCGGCGTCCTCCACGGCGCCCGCTCCTACGTCCTCCAGGACCCCGACGGCCAGGTCCTCCCGACCCACTCGGTCTCGGCCGGGCTCGACTACCCCGGCGTCGGCCCCGAGCACGCCTTCTGGAAGGACGCCGGCCGGGTCACCTACGAGCGCGCCCCCGACCAGCTGGCCCTCGACGGCTTCCGCCTCCTCGCCCGCACCGAGGGCATCCTCCCCGCCCTGGAGCCCGCCCACGCCATCGGCTGGCTCGCCACCGCCGCCCAGACCGGCCAGGTCACCCCCGGCACCCGGGTCCTCCTCAACCTCTCCGGCCGCGGCGACAAGGACGTCGAGACTGTCGCCAGCCTTCTGGTCGACCCCGACATCCCACCGGACCCCACCAGTGCCTGATCCCAACCCGGTTCGCTCCGGCGGGCTCGGTGACCCCGCCGCCGGTGGGCCCTCTGACCCACGGGTCGGCCACTCGGGGCCGGGCGAGGTGCGTACCTTCCCCGGGGCTCGGCCTGATGACGCGGCGGGGCCGCCGGCGCCGGTCGAGCGGCTGGAGGGGCGGCTGGACGCGCTGCGGCGCGAGGAGCGGGCGGCGCTGGTCGCCTACGGGGTGGCCGGGTTCCCGGACCTGGACGGGTCGCTGGCCGCGTTCCGGGCCATGGCCGAGGCCGGGGCCGACGTGCTCGAGGTCGGCCCGCCCTACTCCGACCCGCTGATCGACGGGCCGGTCATCCAGCGGGCGGTCACCGCCGCCCTCGACGCCGGGACCCGGCTCGACGACGTTTTCGGCCTGGTCAACGAGCTGACCGCCAGCGTCGACACCCCGGTGGTCCTGCTCGTCTACTACAACCTGGTCGCCCACCGCGGCCCACGGCGGTTCGCGTCCGAGCTGGCCGCCGCCGGTGCCTGCGGGGCGGTCGTGCCCGACCTGCCCCCCGAGGAGGCGGGGGAGTGGCTGGAGGCGACCGGCGCCGCCGGGCTCGCCCCCGTGTTCCTGGCCGCCCCCACCTCGAGCGACACCCGCCTGGCCGCGGTCGCCAAGGCCGGAAGGGGATTCGTCTACGCCCAGGCGTCCCTGGGCGTGACCGGCCTGCGAGCCTCCCTCGCGGCCGGGATCGAGGAGCTGGTCGGCCGGGTCCGCGCCCACACCGACCTCCCCGTGTGCGCCGGCATCGGCGTCTCCACCGCCGACCAGGCCGCCGCCGTCGCCCGCTTCGCCGACGGCGCCATCGTCGGCACCGCCCTGGTCCACCGCCTCGCCGAAGCCGGCCTCCCCGGCCTCCGCACCTTCACCAGCGAGCTCGCCACCGCCGTCCACACCGCCCGCCGGTGACCCCTTCGAGCCGACGGCCTGTGGACGCTGCTCCTCCGCCGCGAACGACCCTGTGACGATCTCGCCCGCCGGCTCGTAGGTACCGATCACGACGTCAGGAGCCGGCGGCGGCTTCCAGCTCCAGGCCGACCTGGGCGGCCAGGAAGGTCAGGATGTCGGAATGGAGCTCGACGGTGCGGCGGACCGAGCGGGCGCCGTGGCCGGCCTGCCGCTCGCGGCGCAGCAGGACCGGCCGGTCCGAGGTGGTCGCGGCCTGGAGGGCGGCGCACATCTTGCGGGCGTGCAGCGGGTCCACCCGGGTGTCGGAGTCGAAGACAGTGAACAGCACCGCCGGGTAGGCCGTCCCCTCGACGACCCTGTGGTAGGGCGAGTAGCCGACCAGCCAGCCCAGCTCGGTCGGGTCGTCGGCCCGCCCGTACTCGTCGTTCCAGGTCTCGCCCAGACCGAAGCGCTCGTAACGGACCATGTCGAGCAGCGGGGCGCTACAGGCCACGGCCGCGAACAGCTCCGGCCGCTGGGTCAGGGCGGCCCCGACCAGCAGCCCCCCGTTGGACCCACCGACGATGGCCAGCCGCTCCGGCGACGTCCAGCCGGCGGCGATCAGGTGCTCGGCGGCGGCGGCGAAATCGTCGAACACGTGCTGCTTGTTGGCCCGCATCCCATCCCGGTGCCAGGCCTCGCCCTCCTCGCTGCCGCCACGGAGGTTGGCGATCGCGTAGACGCCTCCCCGCTCGACCCAGGCGGCCGTGACCGCGCTCCACGCCGGGGTCAGGGAGATGTTGAAGCCGCCGTAGCCGTACAGGATCGTCGGCCGGGCCCCGTCCGGGGTCAGTCCCTCGCGGTGCAGCAGGAACAGCCGCACCTCGGTGCCGTCCTTGGAGCGGTAGGTCTCCTGCCGGGTGGTCACCCCGGCCAGCAGGCCGACCTGGCCGGGGGCGTCCATCCACAGCTCAAGTCTCCCCTCGCCGACCTGGTAGCGGTACACGCGGGGCGGGGTGGTGAAGTCGGTGTAGCCGAGGTAGACCTCGTCGCCGCCCTCGGGGCGGGCGGACACGCCGAGCACCGACCCCGGTCCCGGCAGCTCGACCTCGGCCCGCGGGGCGCCGGTCTCCCGGTCGTGCACCGCCACCCGGCCGACTGCGTGCCGGCTGAACGCCACCACCACGGCGTCGTCGGTGAGCGCGTAGCCCGCGAGGACGTCGTCGGACTCGGGCACCAGGTCGCGCCAGCCCGCCGGCTCCGGCCGGGCCGGGTCGGCCACCGCGATCCGGAACCGGGGCGCGTCCAGGTTGGTGTGGAGGTACAGGCGCCCGTCGGTCCCGACCCGGCCGTCGGTCTCGGCGTCGACCCCCTCCTGGATCGGCCGCAGGGTCCCGTCGCCGGCCAGGTCGGCGATGTACAGGTCGTTGCGGGGCGCCGTCCCGGCCGCCGCCCCGACCAGCAGCCAGCGGCCGTCGAGCGACACCCGTAGGGAGTGGTACTCGGTCTTCTCCCGGCCCTCGCCGAACACCAGCTGGTCGCCGTCGGGGTCGCTCCCGACCCGGTGGCGCCAGATCCGCCGGTGGAAGGCGGCCTCGCCCTCGGGGACGGCGTCGGCGGGAAGCCGGCGCCCGTAGTAGTAGGTGTCGCCGCCGGGCAGCCAGGCCAGCGGGCAGTAGCGGGTCCGGTCGATCGGGCCCTCGATCGTCTCGCCGCTGGCCACGTCCATGATGAACAGCGAGGCCTCCTCGTCGCCGCCCTGGGACAGGAAGTAGGCCAGCCGTTCGCCCTCCAGCGACGGGACCCAGCCGTCGAGGGTGATGGTGTCGTCGTCGGCCAGGGCGCTCGGGTCGATCAGGGCCCGCTCGGTCCCGTCGGCCTCGGCGACCAGCAGCACCGGGTGCTGCTGGTCGCCCCGGCGCCGCTCGAAGAACGCCCGCTCGCCCCGGAGCACCGGCACCGACACCAGCCCGGCCCCGAGCAGCCGCTCCAGCCGCTCCCGAACCGCCTCCCGCCCCGGCCGGCCGTCCATCCACTCGCCCAGCAGCTCGTCCTGGGCCTTGCTCCACGCCTCGGTCTCGTCGGCCTCGGCGTCCTCGAGCCACCGGTAGGGGTCGGCGACCCGGAAGCCGTGCAGCTCCTCGACCAGGTCGAGCCGTCGTGCGGGCGGGTAGCGCATCCCT
>JASLIH010000125.1 GCA_030152105.1 Actinomycetes bacterium | reverse complement strand
GGGTGCTGTTCCACGAGTCGTCCGGCCACGGCATGGAGGCCGACCTGATCGCCAAGGAGGCGTCGGTCTACACCGGCAGGCAGGGCAAGCGGATCGGGGACGAGCGCTTCAACGGGGTCGACGACGCCACCGTCGAGGGTGCCTGGGGCTCGTACGCCTTCGACGACGAGGGCACCCCGGCCCAGCGCACCGTCCTGTTCGACGGGGGGGTCTGCACCGACTACATGACCGACCTGATCCGGGCCCGGCAGCTGGGGCTGCCGGCGTCCGGCAACGGTCGCCGCCAGTCCTACGCCGACGTGCCGATCCCACGCATGACCAACACCTACGTGCTGGCCGGCGACGACGACCCCGACGAGATCATCCGCCAGACCCCGCGGGGGCTGTACGCCAAGTCGCTCGGCGGCGGCCAGGTCAACCCGGTCACCGGCGAGTTCGTGTTCGGGGTGGTCGAGGGCTACCTGATCGAGGGTGGCGAGGTGACCACGCCGGTGCGCGGGGCCAACCTGGTCGGCGACGGGCCGAGCGTGATCGCCGCGGTCGACGCGCTCGGCAGCGACTTCACGGTCAAGGAGGGGATCTGCGGCAAGGAGGGCCAGGGCGTGCCGGTCGGCAACGGCGCCCCGACCATGCGCATCTCCCAGATGACCGTCGGGGGCACAGGAGGGACGGCATGACCGTCGAGCTGGACGCGATCGTGGAGCGGCTGGCCGCCGAGGCGACCGGTGGCGAGGGAGTCGAGGCCTACGCCGAGCTGACCACCGAGACCTCGGTCACCGCCTTCCAGGGCGAGGTCGAGCGGCTCACCTCCGCCTCCTCCAGCGGGGTCGGGGTGCGGGTGGTCGCCGACGGCCGCCTCGGCTACGCCTACACCGCCGACCTCTCCGACGACGGCCTGCGCGAGTGCCTGGCCGAGGCCAGGGCCAACCTGGAGGTGTCAGGGGAGGACCCGGGCAACGTGCTCCCCGAGGCGAGCGCCTACCAGGCCCTTGAGGGCCTGTTCGACACCCGCCTGGCCGACACCGACCCCGAGCGCAAGGTCGCCCTGGCCCTCGACCTGGAGGCCCGCACCCGGGCCGCCGACCCCAAGGTCACCCAGGTCGAGTCGGCCCGCTACGGCGACGTGGTCGGCGAGGTCGCGGTCGCCTCGTCGCTCGGGATCTCGGGCTCGTTCGCGGTCACCCACGCCTGGTGCGTCTCGGTCGCCTTGGCCACCGAGGACGGCGAGAGCCAGATCGGCTACGCGGTCGACGCCGCCCGGGCCCTTGAGGACCTCGACCCGGGCCCGGTGGCCAGGGAGGCGGCCGACCGGGCGGTGCGCATGCTGGGCGCGACCAAGCCGCCGACCCGGACGATCCCGGTGGTGTTCGACCGGATGGTCGCCCCGAGCCTGCTCGGAGTCCTGCTCGCCGGCCTGTCGGCCGAGGAGGTGCAGAAGCGGCGCAGCCTGTTCGCCGACCGGATCGGCCAGCAGGTCGGCGCGGCCGGGCTGCGCCTGGTCGACGACGGCCGCCTGGTCGCCGGCCCGGGCGCCGCCCCCTTCGACGGCGAGGGCGTCCCGACCGGCAGGACGATCCTGATCGAGGACGGCAAGCTCCAGTGCTTCCTCCACAACACGGCCAGCGCGGCCAGGGAGGGCGGCGGGGTCCACTCCACCGGCAACGCCCGCCGCGGGTCGTTCAAGAGCACCCCGGGGATCTCCGCCCACAACCTGTTCCTGGAGCCCGGCGACCTCGACCAGGCCGGCCTGCTGTCCCGAGCCGGCGAGGGCCTCCTCGTCCAGGACGTCTCCGGCGTCCACTCCGGGGCCAACCCCATCACCGGCGATTTCTCGGTCGGCGTGAGCGGCCTGCTGTTCCGCGACGGCCAACTGGCCGAGCCGGTCCGGGAGGCCACCGTCGCCGCCCACCTCCTCGACATCCTCAAGGGGATCGACGCCGTCGGGTCCGACCTCCGCTTCACCACCGGCTCGATCGGCGGTTCCAGCCTCCTGATCGGCGAGATGACCGTCGCCGGCGCCTGAGGTGGCCCAGCTCGCCACCAGGTGGTGGGGGTCGGAGGGGCGCGGGGCTGTCCACAGGCCCCTGGCGGTGCTTGTCCACGGGGTGACCTCGTCGTCGCGGACCTGGTGGCGGGTCGGGCCGGCACTTGTCGAGCGCGGCTTCCGGGTGCTGGCCGTCGACCTGCGCGGGCACGGGTCCAGCCCCCGACCCACCGCCGGCCAGTCCATCGCCGACCTCGCCACCGACGTGGCCGAGACCGTCGAGGCGGCGGCCGGGTCGCCGGTCGACCTGCTGGTCGGGCACTCGCTGGGTGCCCTGGTGGCGCTCGAGCTGATGGCCGCCCAACCCGGGTTCGCGCGGCGCCTGGTGGTGGAGGACCCGCCCGGGGCGTCCTCGATCGACTGGGCGGCCATTGCCGCCGGTATCGAGGCCGACACCTCCCGGGCCGCCAGCGAGCCCGACGCCCTCCGCCGCGAGCTGGAGGCCGCCAACCCCGCCTGGCCGGCGGGCGAGGCAGAGCGCCGGGTCGCCGACCTGGCCGACTGCGACGGCCAGGCGGTCGCCGCCGCCATGCGCCCCGGCGTCCCTTTGGACCTCCCCGCTCTCCTCGCCGCCCCGATCCCTGTCCTGCTGCTCCTGGGCGAGGAGTCCCTCGGGTCCACCCTCCTCGGCCTCGACCGCAAGGCGGCCGTCGAGGCGTTGCGCGACGGCACCACCCGGGTCCTCCCCGCCGGCCACAACCTCCACCGCGAAGCCCTCGACCCCTGGCTGGCCGCCGTCGACGCCTGGCTCGCCTCCTAGGCGAGCGCGCCGCTGGTGCGGAGGTGGGCGAGCCGCGCTCGGGGAAGGCCCCACGTGGTCAGGACCTCGTCGCTGGCGTCGGTGGGTGGGGTGGGGTGGGCGCAGGGGGTGCGGCTGAAGCGGGGGGCCGGGGCGGGCTGGGTGACCCCGGCGACCTCGATGAAGGTGTCGCGGGCCTGGTGGTGGGGGTGGGCGGGGGCTTCGAGGAGGGAGAGGACAGGGGCGACGCAGGCGTCGGTGCCTTCCAGGAGGGCGCACCACTCGTCGCGGGTCCTGGTGCGGAACCGGGCGGCCAGGCGGGCCCGGAGGACCGGCCAGCCGTCGCGATCGAGCTGGGCCGGGAGGTCCTCCTCGGCGAGGCCGACCCGCTCAAGGAGCTCGGACCAGAACTGGGGCTCGAGGGCGCCGACGGCCAGGTGGCGGGCGTCGGCGGTCTCGTAGACGGCGTAGAACGGCGCCGCCCCGTCGAGCAGGTTGGCCTCGCGGTGGTCGGTCCAGAGGCCGGCGGCGAGCAGCTCGTGGAGCTGGCTGGTGAGCAGGGCGGCGCCGTCGACCATGGCCGCGTCCACCACCTGGCCGCGGCCGGAGCGGGCGGCCTCCAGCAGGGCCGCGACCACCCCCAGGGCGAGCAGCATCCCGCCCCCGCCGAAGTCGCCGAGCAGGTTGAGCGGCGGCACCGGCGGGCGGTCGGCAGGCCCGAGCGGGTGCAGCGCCCCGGCCAGGGCGATGTAGTCGACGTCGTGGCCGGCCGACCGGGCCAGCGGGCCGTCCTGGCCCCAGCCGGTGACCCGCCCGTAGACCAGGCGCGGGTTGCGGGCCAGGCACGCCCCGGGGCCGATCCCGAGCCGCTCGGCCACCCCTGGGCGGAATCCCTCGACCAGGGCGTCGGCCCCGGCGACCAGGTCGAGGACCACTCCCGGCCCGTCGGGGTGCTTGAGGTCGACGACGACCCGGCGCCGTCCCCGGCCGAACAGGGCCGGCCAGCCGGGCCGGTCCGGCGCCGGCCGGTCAACGGCCAGCACCTCGGCCCCAAGGTCGGCCAGGAGCATGGCGCAGAACGGCCCCGGCCCGATCCCGGCGACCTCGACGACGCGCACTCCCTGCAGGGGTCCCATGCCCGTATCGTAGGGTCCGGCGGCGCGACACGGGAGGCAAGCCATGGGCGACGTCCGCTTCGACGACAGGGTGGCCATCGTGACCGGCGCGGGCGGCGGCCTGGGTCGCGAGCACGCGCTGCTGCTGGCCTCCCGGGGCGCCAAGGTGGTCGTCAACGACCTGGGCGGCGCCACCGACGGCACGGGCGCGTCGGCCGGGCCGGCCGAGCAGACGGTCAAGGAGATCGAGGGCCTCGGCGGGGTCGCGGTCGCCGACACCAGCACGGTGGCCACCGTCGAGGGCGGCCAGGCGATCGTGGACACCGCCCTGGCGGCGTTCGGCCGGGTCGACATCGTGATCAGCAACGCCGGCATCCTGCGCGACAAGGCGTTCCACAACATGACCCCTGAGCTGCTCGACCCGGTGCTGGACGTGCACCTCAAAGGGGCCTTCCACGTGATCCGGCCGGCCTGGGTGAAGCTGCGCGAGGCCGGCTACGGCCGGGTCCTGGTCACCGCCAGCAACGCCGGCATCCTTGGCAACTTCGGCCAGACCAACTACGGCGCGGCCAAGATGGGGCTGGTCGGCCTGGCCCGGGTGCTGGCCCAGGAGGGCGCCCGCTTCAACATCAAGGCCAACGTGCTCGCCCCGATCGCCCGCACCCGCATGACCGAGGAGCTGCTCGGCCCGCTCACCCCCAAGCTCGACCCGGCGCTGGTCGCGCCCGTGGCCGCCTGGCTGGTCTCCGAGGAGTGCCCGGTGACGGGCGAGATCTACTCGGCCGGGGGTGGGCGGGTCGCCCGCTTCTTCGTCGGCCTCACCGAGGGCTACGCCAACCCGGCCCTCACCCTCGAGGACGTCCGGGATCATGCCGCGCAGATCCGCGACGAGACTGGCTACTCGGTCCCCACCGGCGTCGCCGACGAGATCTCCTCGCTGGTCGAGCGCCTCCGCTAGCGCAGCTCGAGAACGGCGACAACGAGCGCGCCCCGGCGGTCCGCTAGGACCGGACGGTGGACAGCAGCAGGACGAACAGGGTCCCGGCGACCAGCCGGTACCAGATGAACGGCCACAGGGTGCGGGTGCGGAGCAGGCGGATCAGGAACGACACGGCCAGGAAGCCGGAGACCGCGGCGGCGATGGTCCCGGCGAGCAGCTCGGCCGAGGTCTCGGTGGCCCCCGAGAGGTCGCCCAGCTTGAGGATGCCGGCGCCGAGGATGGCCGGGATCGACAGCAGGAACGAGAACCGGGCCGCGGTCTCCCGGCTCACGCCCTCGAACAGGCCCACCGAGATGGTGATGCCGGAACGGCTCGTGCCCGGGATCAGCGCCAGGGCCTGCCCGAGGCCGATGCCGGTCGCCTTGGCCACCGGCAGCCGCTGTAGCTCCTGCTGGGCGTCCGGCGGGTCGGTCACGGTCCCGGGGCCGCGCCCGTGGTGCCGCTGCACCCTGGTCCCGGCCCGGCCGGCCGGGGCCTCCTCCTCCCCGCCCTCCAGCTCGCCGGGAGCCGAGGCCGGCGCCGGGCGGGCCCGGCGGGAGCGGTCGTACAGCTCGGCCGCGATCATGATCACCGTGGTCAGCACCAGCCAGACCGACGCCCGCAGGGGCCGGGCCGTCTGCTGGTCGGCCCAGTCCTGGAGCAGGAACCCGACCGCCGCCGCCGGCACCGAGGCCAGGGCGAGCAGCCCCAGCAGCCGCCGTCGAGTGGCCGCCTCCTCCGGCCCGAGCCGGCCGGGTGCGACCAGGCAGAGCACGAACGCCCACAGGTCCCTGGCGAAGTAGGCGGCCACCGCGGCCAGGGTGCCGAAATGCAGCAGCACCTCGAAGGCCAGGGTCGGGGTGCTGTAGCCGAGCAGCCGGGGCACGATCGACAGGTGGGCCGACGAGGAGATCGGCAGGAACTCGGTGATCCCCTGGACGATCCCGAGGAGGATGGCGCGGAGCACGGGGCCGGAGCCTTTCTGTCAAGCCTCGAAGCGGGCGCCCTTGAGGGCGGTGGCGCACGGGCAGGTGCGGTCGCCGGGGATGCTCGGCAGCAGGGCGAAGAGGAGATCCTTGAGCTTGGCGTTGTTCTCCTGGAAGACCCGCACGACCTCGGAATGGGAGACCGGGTCGACCCCGGGCAGGCCCTCGAGGCCGACGTCGTAGTCGGTGATCAGCGAGACGTTGACGTAGCAGAGCTCGAGCTCGCGGGCCAGTAGCGCCTCGGGGTAGCCGGTCATGTTGATGACCTTCCAGCCGTTGCCCTGGAACCACCTGGACTCGGCCCGGGTCGAGAAGCGCGGGCCCTGGATGACCACCATGGTGCCGCCGTCGTGCACGGTGATGCCCTGGGCCTCGGCCTCCTTGAGGGCGAGGGAGCGCAGCTCGGGGCAGTAGGGGTCGGCGAAGGAGATGTGGGTGGTCTCGGGCCCGTCGTAGAAGGTGTCGTTGCGGCCCCAGGTCCTGTCGACCACCTGGTCGCAGATGACGAAGTGCCCAGGGGCGGCCTCGGCCTGGAGCGACCCGGCGGCGCAGGGGCCGATCACCCGGCGCACCCCGAGCTCCTTCATCGCCCAGAGGTTGGCCCGGTACGGGATCTTGTGGGGTGGGTACTGGTGGCGGCGGCCGTGGCGGGGGAGGAAGGCGACCTTGCGGCCATCGACCTCGCCGATCGCCACCTTGTCGGACGGGTCGCCAAAGGGCGTCTCGACCGTGTGCTCCTCGACACCGTCGAGGAACGCGTAGAACCCGGAGCCACCGAAGACCCCGAGCTCGGCCTGGGGACGGGCCATGACGCTCGCACCTTTCGACCGGCGGGGAGACCCCCCGCGAGGCGGCCCGCCAGGGCGGCGCCCGCGGGCATGGTAGCGGGCATGGTATCGGAGCGGAACCCGACCCGGGCCAGGCTAGGGGAGGACAACCGGGCGGCGGGGGGTGACGGCCGCGAACGGGCCTGCTCAGGGTCGGGCGGGTCAGGCGCTCTTCTCGGCCGGCTTGGTTGTGGAGCTCGAGCTGGCGCCGTCCGAGGACGAGGCCTTGGAGGCCGAGCTGCTGTCGGCGGCCTTCTTGGACTTGTCCTTGTCGCCGCCGCCGTCGGCCTTGGGGGTCGAGGGCTTGCCCCGCGAGTCGGTCCGGTAGAAGCCCGACCCCTTGAACACGATGCCGACCGGCGAGAAGACCTTGCGCAGGAGGCCTCCGCAGACCGTGCAGGTCGTCGGGGGCGCGTCCGAGAACGACCGCACCACCTCGGTGCGGTCGCCGCACTCGGTGCAGGCGTAGTCGTAGGTCGGCATAGGTGGATCATAGCAACGGGCTAGGCTTGGCCGCCGTCCCTGACCTGGGGGCGGAAGCCGTCGGCCACGGCGGCCGCCAGCTGCACGTAGGCGCGGCGGGTGGCCGGGGCCAGCTCGTCGAGGACGATCTCGGCGCCGGTCTCGAGGTGGCGGTCATAGGGGATGCGGACCACCGCCCGGCAGCGGCGGGCGAAATGCTC
>JASLIH010000067.1 GCA_030152105.1 Actinomycetes bacterium | reverse complement strand
CACCCGGCGCTCGGCCGCCTGGCGCACCAGGCCGGCCTCGAGCAGCCGTTTCACGTGGTAGTAGACCCGCTGGGGGGTCTGGTCGAGTTCGACCGCAACCTCGGTGCACGACCGGGGCTCGGCGAGCTGCCGCAGCACTTCGACCCGCTGCGGCTTGAGCAGAGCCTCAGCCTGCTCGATCTGGTCGAGGTAGACGACATCTCTCATGACGAAAATGAGTCTTTACGTAAAAGAAGTTTTTGTCAATGCCTTGCGAGACCGGGTGTTCCTCCAGGTACGCCGAGAGCAGGGTGGTCCTGCCGCACGCGGGCCTGCTCCCGCAGCGCGGCCAGCATCACCTCGGTGACCTTGGCCTGCTCCCACTGCTTGAACTACGAGTTCACGTCTGCCACGGCGGGAAGTCAGCCGGCAGGTACCGCCAGGCGCAGCCATCCGCACCACGTACAAGATCCCGTCCTTGGACAGCGTCCCGCTCCGTCGTGTCCGTGCGGTGAGGTTCGTTGGCGACCTCGCGGGCCGGGCTGCCATCGCGTGGTGCGGAAGGCTTCGCCAGGATGGCCGTGGATGCAGACGGGGAAGGGTTGGGGATGTTACTCGGGCCACCACCTTCGCCGAGCCGCCCAGTGATGTTTGAGCGCCCGCAAGCGGCTGCCTTGACCGCACAACTCTAGCTATATAGAGTTCTTGGCGTGGTTTCCTTCACACGCCTGTCCGGGCAGGCCACCACCGCGGTCGTCCTCGCCCTGGCGGAACAGCCGGCCACCTGGCGGTACGGCCATGCGCTGTGCCAACAGCTCGACCTCGAGCCCGGGCGCCTGTACCGGGCTCTGATGCGGCTGGCCGACCTGGGGCTGCTCGAGGCCGCCTGGGAGTCCGGGGCGCCGGCGGACCGGCCGCCGCGCACCGTTACCGGCTGAGCGGTCCGGGCCGTGCGCATGCGGCCAAGTTGGCCGTCGGCCTGTCGGTGCCGGCCACGACGGCCCGGGGTGTCGGCGAGACCAGGCGGCGACCGCGGCTGGAGGGCACGTGAACCGGACCAAGCGCTGATCGCAGTCGGGGGTGCGCTCGTGCTCGCGCCGTTCGTCTGGCTCTGGGCGGTGGCGGCCTGGCTGCTGTGGCGGGCCTGGTGGCGACAGGCCGGCGTCAGGCTGTCGGCACTGGACGGCCCGGGGCGGCTGCTGGCGGCCGCGGCGGCGACGCTGCCCGCCGGCCGGCGCGACTGGGGCGCGGCCATGGAAGCCGAGTTGGCCCAGGTGCCGGTGCAGGAACGCGCGGCGCGGTGGCGGTTTGCGGCCGGCTGCGCCCGGGCCGCGGTCTTCCCGCCGGGCGGTAGCCGGGTGGCGGTGGGGGTCGCGGGGGTCGCGGTCGCGGCGACGGCCGCGGCGGCGCTGGCCACCGGCGCGGTTCTCCCTGCAGGGCAGGTGTTCGTGCCGACCTTCGTCGGGGTGGTGGGTGGGCTGGCGACCCTGGCGGTGGCTCGGTCGCACCGGGCCGGCTGGGCCTGGCCGGGCGCGGTGGTCACTGGCCTGGGGCTGGCGGGCGTTGCCGCCTGCATCGCGGCCACCGGCTACTACCTGGCCGAGTTCCCCGCCTATCACCGGGCCGACCCGCCCGCGACCCTGGTGAGTCTCCCGCCGGTGACGGCGGCGGTGCTGGCGGTGCTGCTGGCCGGCTGCCTGTGGCTGGCGCTGCGCCCGCCGCGCTGGCTGCTGCCCGACCGGCACGCCCGCCGCTTCGGCGTCGGTATGGCCGCCGCCCTGCTCGCCGGCTTCGTGCTGACGACCTCACGACAGGAGCTGGGCGACCCCCCTGGAAGCGAAGGGATGGTGTTCTACCTGCTCACCGGCCCGATTCTGGTAGTCCTGACCGGCTCTGCGGCGGCCGCCGCGGTCGGCCGGTCGTTCCGCTCGGGACTGTGGGCCTGCGCCTGGGCCATCGTGCTGGGCGCGCCGCTGCTGATCGCCGCCTGGCTGGCCGAGGCGCTGCGCTGGTATCAGCAGGGTCAGGAGACGGTCCTGGATGGGGCCGGGGGGCTGGGGATAGGCGTCATCCTGGGGGATGCGGTCTGGTGGCCCCTGGTGTTCCTGACCCTGTGGGCAGTGCCCCTGGGGGTGGTTGGCGCGACCGTCGGGAGCGCAGGGGCCCGCAAGCACGGCGATCTCGCCTCGACGACCTGAACGGCGCACCAGCCGCGCGCTGTCCAGACCGGACGGGACCGCAGATCCAGAGCAGGAGTCGCGAACCTCAGTTGTGCGATGATCCCCATACTGAATTGAGCCCTCGGCCGGACGGAGACTCCCGCAATGGCGAGGAACAAGGCCGTCCCCCATTAGTGAAAAGGGGTCGCTGTGGACATCATCGGTCTGATCATCGCAGGCATCATCATTGGCCTGCTGGGCAAGTTCTTCGCGCCGGGCAACCGCGACAACATTCCGTTCTGGCTCACCATTGTCTGCGGGATCGGCGGAGTGCTCATCGGCTACTACCTCGCCGCAGCGCTCGGTGTTGAGGCGACGCGTGGCATCGACTGGACCCGGTGGATCATCAGCATTGTCGTCGCGGCCGTCCTCGTCATGATCGCGGCCTCGGTGACGGGCAGACGCGGCAGGGCGGTCTAAGAGTCCTGGGACCGCGAGGACCAAGTCCTCGGCGCGGATGACCCTCGTTCAGAGGCAGGTAGCGGGGGCTTCTCCTCTCTTGACCTGAGGCATAGAATCTGCTACGGCGCCCGGGGCCGGGACGGGCTCCGCCAAGCGACCCGGGAGGAAGAGCGGCGTCGGGCGCCCCACCTTTGGGGAGGTGGTGCCTACTGACGGGTCCTGCTTACGGCGGAGAACGTGCTGGGGGTCGGGACAGCGCCTCCACGCCCCCGGCCCCCGGCCGCTCCTCACCCGCCTGCAGGTAACCGGAGGGGTACATCCCTCGCACCCCGGCATGGTCAACAACGAGGGCCCCCCCGATCCGGGCGTCTGATCGAAGCCCATTGGGACCCGGGCGCCCGGGTTGATCCACGTTTGGTCCACGCGCCATCGGAGGCAAGGGGGAGCTGCTGGTATCGAGGCTGGCCTTCGAGGAGGTCGGCAGCGAGGTTCCGGTCACCGCCGGCGTCTGGGTCGTCACCCGGTCCGGGAGCCCCGCGGGGAGCTACTAGGCTTGGCACGTCCCACGCGATGGGAGCTTGGCGGCCCGTGAGGCGCCGATCGGGGAAGCGTCCTCTCACCCTCACCCGAGGTGGGTTCTCCATGCCGTAGGGCATCCGCCAGGTATGGCAACGCCCTCACGAGCTGCATACTGAACGAGCAGCTGACCAAGCCCCGGCCCTTGGAGGCGGCCATGAGTGACGTCGACGACTTCCTCGCCGAGATCCACCCCCGTCTGGTCGCGGAACTGCAGGCCCTCCACAACGGTGACCCGAAACCGCGGCTGGCGATGTGGTCCACCAAGGACCCGGTGACCCTGTTCGGGGCCGGGATGAGCGGGCGCGGATGGGACAAGGTGAGCGGGATCTTCCGCTTGATCGCGTCGCGGTGGTCTGACTGCACCGACCAGCAGATCGAGATGCTGGCCGCCGGGGTCAGCGGCGACCTGGCCTACACGGTCGAACTGGAACACACCTCGGTGTCGCTCGACGGCGTCCCAGTGGCGCCGTACACCCTGCGGGTCACCCAGGTCTACCGCCGCGAGGATGGCGAGTGGAAGGTCGTCCACCGCCACGGGGACCAGATCTCGATCGACCAGCGCCAGAGCCTTCCCGGCGAAGCATCCTGATGACCAGCGGAAACGCCGGTCGCCCTCGGCCTGCCCATCCGTAGCAGGCCGGCCCGCCGGGAGTTTCGCCGCGGGTCTCGGCCGGTGGCGAGCAGGGTGGCACACACGCCAGTGGCAGGACGGTCAGAACGCTCACGAGCGTCCCCTCCAGGTGTCGGGTTGCCGCGGTTCCGCCGTCAGGTGCTCGACCAGCAGCAGGGTTGCGCCCAGGTCGCGCAGCCGGGCGAGCAGTCCGAAGAGCGCCGCCTGGTCGGCCAGCGGGCCGGCGAGCTCGGTGGTGCCGTCATCGGCCTGGGTGACGGTGAGGCTGTCGAACCAGGTCGACCACACGGGGTCGAGGTGGCCGCGGATGCGGATGCGGTAGCGGGCAGGCGGTTGCACTGGTGCGCTCATGGCGTGGTCACCTCGGCCGGCTTGCGGGATGGCGCAACGGCCGCTGGTCGTGCGGCCCGGCCAGCGGGACCTGCTGGCCGGGCCACTGATACGGCAAAGGTCAGGTGTTTGGGGTGGGCGACCGCGAAGCTCTTCAGAAGCGGTAGTGCAGGACGATGGTTCCGGTCCGGGACCAGGCATTGCTGTGTGCTGCCAGATGGTGGTACCGGCGCCAGACCGGTGGGAACTGGTCGACCTCGGGTTCCCGGCTGAGCAGGATCTCCCTGACCAGCTGCAGCTTGGGGTTCCAGGCTTCGGGTGCGTGGGCGTCGTCCATGCCGGGGAACTTGACCTGGTCGGCGACGGACTTGGTGCCGCGGGCGTGCTGGGCGATCCAGATGGCGAAGCGGGTGTAGCTGTTGAAGACGATCTCGCCGCTGGGGAAGTGGTTGATGAGCCGGTTCCACAGCGACACCAGCTCGTCCTGGGTGAGGAACGCCATCATGCCGTCGGCCACGATCACGGCTGGCCGGCCGGTGGGGATGGCGTCCAGCCAGTCCTCCTCCCGCACGTCGGCGGCGATGACGTGCGCGTTGGGGCGCTCGGGGATCAGGCGCTGTCGCGCGGCGGCGACGGCTGGGAAGTCGATGTCGTACCAGTCGGAGGTGGGCGGCGGGTCGAGGCGGACCGCGCGGGTGTCGAGTCCAGCGCCCAGGTCGAGCCCGACGGCGTCGGGGTGGCGGGCCAGGAACGCCCCGGCGATCTGGTCCAGCTTCTTGGCCCGGAGGGCGACGTTGAGGATCAGGTTGGTGTCGATGTGGAGTTGGCTGTAGTCGTAGTCGGTGGTGCGGACGATCTGGTCGGCCGTGGCGTCGCCGAGGATGGGGTGGGGCCGGCGGGAGTCAAGGGCCCTGGCGTACAGCGTCAGGAACAGGCTGTCCTCAAGCGCCGTGAAGGCCGGAAGCGTGACCGACATCGGATACCTCCTTGGTCTGGTGACCGTCTCCTCGGCAGTCTGGCGGCGTGGCGGGTGAGGGCGAATCCACCGGCGGGTGGAGAAGCGGGGTGGAACCTGCGGCCCGCGTCAGTCCAGGAGCTGGAGCTCGCGGGCGCGGGCCACCGCCTGGATGCGGCTGTGGACGCCCAGCTTGCTGTACAGATGGATCAGGTGGGTCTTGACCGTGCTCTGCTCCACGAACAGCTCAGCCGCCATCTCGGCGTTGGAGCGCCCGGCCGCCAGCAGCCGCAGCACCTCCAGCTCCCGCTCGGTCAACGGCTCGACAAGCGCGGTCCGGCGCGGCCCCGGCTCCTGGCCGGGGAAGGCGGCCAGCATGGTGTCGAGGTGGGCGGGCGACACGCCGCCCGCCAGCTCGCGCCCCTCCCGCGCCGCCACGCGCAGGTCGGCCAGGAGCGCGGCCATCGGCCCCCCTTCGTCGAGGAAGGGGCGGATGACGCCCTCCGGCTCGGCCTGGGCGACCGCTCCCGCCAGTGAGCCGAGCGCCACGTCACGGTCGCCCCGGGCGTCGGCGAGCAACGCCCGGAGGATCAGGACCCGTAGCCGGAGCCAGCCCAGTCCCTGCCCCTCCGCCAGCTGCCAGGCGGCGTTCAGGTGACGCTCGGCCTGCCGGAGCATGGCGGCGTCGCCGATGACCCTCCCCTGGGCGACCAGAATCCGCGCCGGCGTGACGCCCGCGGCCTCGACGCCAGCGACGCCGAACCTGAGCGCGTCCGCCAGCGCCATCGGCTCGACCGGGACGGCCCAGGCGACGGCGGTGGCCCAGGCGACCACGGCGCCTCCATCACCCAGGGCGAGGCGCACCCGCGCCTCGGCCGCCTCCAGCAGCTGCGCCACCATCGCGAACGGCCCGTGCTGGACCAGCGGCCGGACCTCGGCCAGCACGGCTCCCGCCGCGGCCGCGTCGCCCTCGGCCAGATGCAGCCGGACCATGGGAAGGCTCGCGAGCAGCACCAGCGGTGGCGCGTTCCCGAACTCGCGCGGGGCGGCCAGCCCTTCGGTCGCCAACGGAAGGGCCGCCGCCAGGTCGTCCTCGTCGAGCAGCAGGTCGGCCAGCACCGTCCGCAGCCGCCCTAGGGTCGAGGGCACGACGTGCTCGCTGGCCCAGGCCAGGGCCGCGCGGCCGGTGGCCAACGCCTGCCGGCGGGCGCCGCGGAGACGCTGGACGTTGACCTGCTGGGTGGTTGCCGTCAGGTAGCCCTGGACCAGGCCGGCCGCCCGCGCGGCCGCCGCGACCTCCGCGAAGGCCCGTTCGGCCCGGTCGAGCTGGCCCAACGCGAGCGCGGCCTGCCCCAGGCTGATGCCGGCGATGCCGCGGTAGGCCACGTCGTCCGGCGCGAGGTCGGCCAGGGCCTGTTCCGCCCACGCGAGGGCATGCTCCGGCGCCGTGTCCGGCATGACGGTTGCCATGTAGGCGCGCGTGGCGGCGACCGCACCACGTGCGGGGCGGGCGTCGTCGGCTGCCGGGAGCGCGCGTGCGGCCGCGTCGATCCAGGCGGCGGCCGGTTCCAGCTCGACGCGGTGGATCAGGAGCCAGGCCTGCGCCAGGCAGAGCAGCGGCCGGGTGCGCACCACCGGCTCGGGCAGTGCCGCCAGCCAGGCCGCCAGCGCCTGGTGGATGCCCATGGTCGCGAACATCGAGGGCGTCAGCGCCTCGATCCAGGTCGCCGCGTCCTCGGCGGCGGCGCCGGCCAGCGCGTGGCCGATCGCCTCCGGCAGCAGCCCTTCCCGGCCGAACCAGGCGCCGGCCCGCTGGTGGAGGGCGGCCACCGCATCGGCGCCGGCCTCGCGGGCTAGGCGGGCGCGAAGGGCGTCGGCCAACAGGTGGTGGTAGCGGAACCACACCCGCTCGTCGTCCAGCGGCACCAGGAACAGGTTTGCCCGCTCCAACTCCTCCAAGAGCACCTGGCTGTCGCCGGCGGCGGGACGTGCCATGTCCGAGGCGTCGGCGTCGGAGGCCAGCAGGGCGTCGCACAGCGGGGCGCACAGCCGGTCGAGCACGCCGGTGGCCAGCAGGAACCGTCGAGTCGAGGCCGGCTGGCGGTCCAGCACCTCGGCCGTCAGGTAGTCGGCCACCAGCCGGTGCCCACCGGCGAAGGCGTCCACAAACGCCGCCTGGTCGGGCCGGTCGCGCAGGGCCAGCCCGGCCAACTGCAGCCCGGCCGCCCAGCCCTCGGTGCGCTCCACCAGCGCCGTCACCTGCTCTCTGTTCAGACGCAGCCCCGGGCCCGCGCCCAGCAAGGCGCTCGCCTCATCGACGCTGAAGCCCAGATCGGCCGCCCGCACCTCGACGAGCTGGCGGCGGGCGCGCAGCCGCGGCAGCGGCAGCGGCGGGTCCTCACGGCTGGCGATCACCAGGTACAGGGTCGGCGGCAGGTGATCGAGCAGGAAGGAAACCGCGGCGTGCACGGCCGGGGCCCGCACGAGGTGGTAGTCGTCCAGGACCAGGACACTGGGAGCGGGCAGGGCGGCCAGGTCGTTGACCAGCTCGGTGACCACGACCTCGGGCGATGGTGGCTGTGGGGCGTCGAGCCAGGCCAACGCCCGCCGCCCGCAGGCGGGTGCGATCGTCTGGCAGGCAGCGACCAGGTAGCGGAGCACCTGGTCGGCCGACTGGTCGCGCTCATCCAGAGTGAGCCAGCCGACCGGCCGATCCAGGCTGGCGAGCCAGGCGGCCAGCAGGCTGGTCTTGCCGGCACCGGCCGGCGCCGAGAGCAGCGAGCACCGACCCACGTCCAGGCCGGCGTCGAGGTGGGTGAGCAACCGGGGCCGCGAGACCAGGTCGGGGCGGGGTCGCGGCACGAACAGCTTGGTCGCTAGCAGGGGGAGGCCAGCGGCGCCTTGACCAATCCGGACAGGCGGCGCGCCAGGGGCGGACGGGGTGTCCACGATCCTGGCGGCAGCGACGCGCCCGGCCAGCGCGGCAGCCGCCTCGGCTAGGCGCTCGGGCGTGAGCTCCTCAGCCTTGCCCAGGTAGACCTTGTGCTGCCGGCCCGCAGCCGTGCGGTACGCGACCCAGTAGGAGCCACCCCGCTGCCGGCGCTCTTTGCGCGCGGTGTAGGCCCCCGCCGGTGACCGGAACGAGAAGGACCGGGCGGCGTCCTCGACCAGCCAGGCGAACCAGGCCGGTGAGCCCACGCCCACGCCGGCCGCCCCGTCGGCCGCGGTCCCTCGCAGCAACCCGTCCGCCACCGAGGGAATCTGCGTCATCGCCCTGCCCATCCCGATGTGGCGCACGACGTACCCAACGTACCCAACAGCATCCTGACGGTCCAGTCTCAGGCGGACGCTCGAGCGCGGCGATGAGCGTCGGCTAGGCTTGCCGGCACTCGCGGGGGAACAGAGGGAGGTACCAACGTGTCCAGCGCCAGCTCCAGGTCCTTCGAGGACGTGAAGGTCGGCGTCCGATGCAAGATCGCGGCCCTGTGGATCGCGATGCTCTTCCTGTTCGCCTATGGCGACATCTTCGGATTCTTCAGCCCGGGGCAGATCGAGGAGGTGACGGCGGGCGAGATCTCGGGGATGGCGATCACGCAGGTCTTCCTGTTCGCGGTCTCGCTCTACATCGCGATCGCGAGCGTGATGGTGTTCCTCTCACTGGTCCTCATCCCGACTGTCAACCGCTGGGCCAACATCGTCCTGCCAAGCCTGTACGTCGT
>JASLIH010000056.1 GCA_030152105.1 Actinomycetes bacterium | reverse complement strand
CAAGCCGAGCTGAGGACTCGATCATGCGCCGGGCGATCCGCGGGCGGATGCCACGCCGACGCAGATAGGCCCGGCAGCGGCGATGATCGTAGGCCTTGTCGGCGTGGACCTTGGTTGGCCGGCACCGCCGGCGGCCGGTGGGCATGCGGATCGGGGGGATGTCGTCCAACACGGCCTCGAACATGGTCGAGTCGTTGGCGTTGGCCGCACTCAGCACGATCGAGATCGGCAGCCCGCCGCGCTCACCAGCCAGGTGCAGCTTGGACCCCTGCTTGCCCCGATCGACAGGGTTTGCGCCGGTCAGGTCCCCCCTTTGACCGCTCGCAGGCTGAAGGAGTCCACGCTGACACGCTCCAGGTCGATGAGGCCGGCCGCACCAAGCTCATCCAGCAACACGGCCTGCAGCGAGTCATACACGCCAGCACGGGCCCACTCATCCAGGCGTCGCCAGCAGGTCGTGGCCGAGCCGCAGCCCAGCTCCTTGGCCGGCAACAAGCTCCACGGCGTGGAGGTACGGGCCATGAGGATGAGCGCGGCGACACAGTCCGGGCTGGAACACGGCGCGGAACACCGCCGCGTGGCGGGGTGGTGGGGCTGGGAGCAACGGCTGGATGCGCTGCAACAGCTCCTCGGGCAACAGCCGATCCACAAGACTCGTCATGGCCGGGAGCATCCCAGCAGCAGCCGGAATCGCTCAAGCCACCCTACAAGCCGTTCCGGAATGTCCTCTTAGCCGCCGCCAGCTGCGTTGCAGAGACGGATAGGGCCTGCGCGCGGCGGTGACTGTCTAGTTCCGGTTGATGGCCGCCCACACGGCCGAGTCTACGGGGGCGTCGGGACCCAGATCCCGGCTGGTCCAGGCGGCGCAGGCGTCGATCGCCCCGATCAGCAGGTCACGAAGCATCCTATCGGGGTCGGGCACCCACGCCTGAGCAATTCCCTGGGCGGCGGTGCGGACGATGGCGGGCGCAGCGTGCTGGCGGAAGCGCTTGGCCGAGAGCGCCGACCTCCAAGCGGCGCTGGTGAACCGAGCGGCCCACTCAGCGGCCTGCGGGACCTGGGTCAGAGCCCGGCGGCTCGCCTCCTGCAACTCGCCCGCCGGTCGCCGGTCCAGGTCGGCCAGGACCCGTTCACACGACAGCACCCCCACGGCCAGCACCCGCTGGCGCTCGGCTGCCGCCACCGGCAGGGCCAGCCGGGCCGACCCCAGTGCGATCCGCGCATCGATGTGCAGGTCCTCGCCGGTCAGGCCGATCACCGAGGGGATCAGCTCGGCCAGCCGGGAGCGGCCGGCGTCGGAGGTGTGGTCGTTGACGTGGCGGGCGACCGCGGCCAGCAAGGGATGGGTGCAGGCGGGGTGGTCGCTCCAGCGCTCGCCAGCGAGCAGCGAAGCGAACTCCATGAAGCAGGCACCCTTGCGCGGGCTGCGGTGCTTGCCGCGGGACAGGGTCGGGAGCAGTACCGGCGGCTGGGGGTCGTAGCGCGACATGGGGCCCTCCAAGCAGACGCGGGCCTGACCCGACCTAGTCTGCGCTGACGCCAACGCACATGCCAGGGCACAACGCTGGACCGCGGCCAATGACCCCTTGTATGCCATTGACGAGCCCGAGCGGCGCTCCTCGGCGAAGCGACCCAGCAGATGCTGCGGCCTTCAACCAACCCCCGGCCATCATGCCGTCCTGCTCCAGGAGGCTGGTCCGTCGTTCACCAGTCGCGCACCTACTGTGCCAACGCTGACAGCCCTCGAGCAAAGCCTGGCGGTCGCGGGGAGCGAGAGCTTTCAACACGTTCAGCAGCGGACGCGATCGCGCCGGACGAGGCGCCGCCCGAGTGGAACTAAGTGGGCCGGTTTGGAGGTTCGTGCGTGGTCAGGGTGGCTGCTGGGACCAGGCGCTGGGTCGCCGAGGTAGAACCCGCAGGCGCAACCCAGCCCTGGAGTTATGCACCTTTGATCCTTTACGGTTGGGGCTACCAAGCCTCAAGCCCCGTCGCCGCTGCTCGCTCCTGAACGAATGCTCGGTGGCCCAGGACGACCAGTTCCTCGTACGACAAGGAGCCAGAGACCATGCCTCGCTTGATCCGTCGTTCCATCGCCGTCGCGGTCGTATCGATCGCCATCTCGATGTTCGTCTCGGCGGTTCCGGCGGCACAAGCGGCCCCCGTGAACTGCGTCAACCAGACGCACAAGGGCGCTTGCTATGAGTTCGTGTGGGTCCACGGCGTCGAGGTGAGGATGACCTTCCCCCAGGCCGGAACCCCGATCTCCCACATCCCGAACGCCAAGGTGCAGAACTTCTATGTGATCGCGCCGCAGACGGCCACGCCGCAGGGCGATATCCCGCCGATCCACGATCACACGATCCAAGCCGCGCCTGGGGACCGCGGCTGGACGCCGTTCATGCACGGCTACTTCGTGATCTGCAGCGCCGAAGGGCTCACGAGCGGCGACTGCGTGGCCACCTTCACCGACTTCCCCGGCTTTGGAACCCTGCCGCTCGCCAAGAGCGTGAACGGCGAGCCGCTGACCTCCGCCGAGACGATCGAGGCAGGCCTCGACGCGGGCCTGCTCGTCGCGTTCGATACGGGCGCGGTGTTCCGCGGGACCGTCAGCCCCGCGAGGTAGCTAAAGCGGCCTCTGCATCTTCGGACCAGACGACAGACCTGCAGATGTGGGCTGCCAGGGGATTGCCAGAGGCGGCTTCCTCGCCAGCGGACCGACATCCGCAGGCTGTGTGGAAGGGAGGGACCTCATGAACTATCGGGGGATCGCGACCTTCACAGGGTGGTTGTGGATCATCACCTTCGTGACCTCGATCCCGGCGCGGTTGGTCTTCTACGCTCCGGTGCTCGACCACGAAGGGAACTACGTCAGCGGTGCGGGGTCTGATGCTCAGACGCTGATCGCGATCGGGGCAGTGCTGGAGTTGCTGCTCATCATCTCCAATGTCGGGACGGCGGTGGTGCCGTACTCGATCCACAAGCGTGTGCACGAGGCGGGCGCCGTCGCCTATGTGACGGCGCGTCTGGTCGAGTGCACCTTCATCGCCATCGGCATCGTGTGCATGTTGGCCATCTCGACCCTCCGCGAGGACGCGCCGGGTGGGACCGACGCCGCGGTCGGGCAGGGGATCTTCGCGGTCTATGAGTGGACGTTCCGGATCGGGCCGGGTGTCTTCGCCGGCATCGGGAACGGCCTGATCCTGGGGTGGCTGATGTACCGTTCGGGCTTGGTGCCGCCCCGCTTTGCGGTGTTCGGGCTGGTCGGTGGGCCGCTGGTCAGCATCGTGGGCGTGCTGGTGATCTTGGACGTCGTTGCGGCCGATGGCCCGTTCCAGGTGCTGGTGGCCCCGGAGTTCATCTGGGAGCTGGGGATCGGCATCTATCTCATCGTCAAGGGCTACCGGACGTCATCTCCGG
>JASLIH010000027.1 GCA_030152105.1 Actinomycetes bacterium | reverse complement strand
GCGGGCGCGGCCCCGGCGGCCCGGAAGCTGCCGCTGATCAGGACCAGGCAGCCGGCCCCGACCAGGTAGGCGGCGGCGGGCGCGCCGAGGGCGACGGCCAGGCCAGCGGCCGCCAGCAGACCGCCGAGGGGCGGGCCAATGAACGTGTTGGCCACCAGCTCGACCCCGAACAGCCGGCTGTTGGCCCGGGTCAGGTCGTCGCGGTCGACGATCGCCGGCAGGAGCGACTGGGCCGAGGTGTCGAACAGGGTCTCGGCGATGCCCAGCAGCACGGCCACGGCGTACAGCATGGCCAGGCTGGCCACGTCGGCGGCGACGGCCAGGGCCAGGCCCCCGAGCAGGACCGTCCGGACCAGGTTGACCCGGATCATCGTCTGGCGCCGGTCCAGCCGGTCGGCCAGGGCCCCGGCAACCAGCGACAGCAGCAGCCAGGGGGCCCGGGCGGCGACGGTGACCCCGGCGATCAGCAGCGGCGACCGGGTGAGCTGCACGGCCAGCAGCGGCAGGGCGACCCACATGACCCCGTCGGCCAGGTTGGCGAAGCCGGAGGCGGCCAGCGCCTTGTGGAAGTTCCGTCCGAGCGACATGCTATGGACCTTAGCCCATTGATTTGGACTAGTCAATCGATAGAATGGAACCCATGAAACGTCGACCGGCCACCCAGGAAGAGGCCAAGGCCCTCGCCAACCCGCTGCGCATGCGCATCCTGCGGCTCTGCCTCGACGAGGCGCTCACCAACAAGCAGCTCGCCGAGCGGCTCGGCCGGGACCCGGGCACGGTCCTGCACCACGTCCGCACCCTGGTCGCCGCCGGCTTCCTCGTCCCCGAGGAGGTCCGCCAGGGCGAGAAGGGCGCCCTCGAGAAGCCCTACCGGGCGACCGGCATGTCCTGGACGCTCAGCCTGGACGCAGACCCCGCCACTGAGACGACCGCCAGCCAGGCGATGCTGGAGGCGTTCCTGGCCGAGGTGGAGGAGGCCGGCCCGGACGCCGCCGCCGGCTTCAACCGGCTCGCGCTCACCCTCAACAAGGCGTCGCAGGAGGAGCTCCAGAACCGGGTCCTGGCCATCCTCGACGAATACGTGGACCGCCCGGCCGACCCAGACGGCGAGCCCCTTGGCCTGTTCTTCGCCATGCACCGCCGCCGGTTCCCGGGTCGGTGAACCACGCCCTGCCGCCTCATTCGAGCAGCTTGTGCACCAGGAGCAGCGCGAAGTAGGCGAGCGGGAAGGCCATCAGCAGCGAGTCGACCCGGTTCAGCACCCCGCCGTAGCCGAGGATGACGGTGCTGCGGACCTCGGTCCGGAAGGCCCGCTGGATGAAGCTGCCGGTCAGGTCGGCCCAGACGCTCGCGGCGGCGATCACCAGGACCAGCACGACCACGGCGGCCGGCGACCACTCGGGCGGGACGGCCACCCACAGCCAGCCGACCCCGACGGCCGCCCCGATCAGGTTGCCGAGCACCCCGCCCCAGGTCTTGGTCGGGTCGACCCGCGGCATCAGCTTGCGCCCCCGCAGCGCCGACCCGACGGCGTAGGCCGCGATGTCCGACAGGGCGACCGAGACGGTCACGATCACCAGGAAGTTCAATCCCCACGGCTCGGCCGACTTGACCAGCACGATGTAGGCCATGGGCAGGGCCACGAACACGTACCCGACCAGGGTGTCGGCGACCTGGCGGTGGGCGTCGGTGATCCGGCCGGACAGGATCGGCAGCAGGGTGAGGGCGATGAAGAACCCGAACGGCAGGAAGCCGAAGAAGTCCCGGGCCAGGGCGGCCACCAGCAGCCCCAGCTCGCCCCAGAGAATCAGCAGATACGCATAGCGACGCTCGATGCCGGCGATGCGGGTGAACTCCGAGCAGGCCTGCACGACCACGAAGGTGGCCAGCAGGAAGGCGACGAACCCGCCGATGAAGGCGGCCAGGACGAACAGCGGCCCGATCACGAACCAGGTGCGGACCCGCAGGAACAAGGTCGAGCGGCGCCACACCTCGAGGGAGCGCCGCTGGGACAGCAGCACGGCGGCCAGGCCGACCACGATCAGCAGCATCACCCGGAGGAACACGGGCAGGAAGAGCGGGTTGGCGAAGGGGTTGCGGGGCACCGGCCGGCCTACGCCCCTTCCCAGCCCTTGACCACCGCGCGCACCTCGGCCACACCGGCCTCGGCCTTGGCCACCAGCGCGTTGTAGTCGTCGCCGGGGGGGATGGGCTCGCCGATGCCGACGACCACCCCGCCGGGCAGGGGAATGAACGAGCCCTTGGGCATCACCTGTTCGAGCCCGTTCAGGTACATGGGGACGACCGGGACCTGGGCGTCGACGGCCAGGTAGGCGAAGCCCTTCTTGAAGCCGGAGGCGCCGGTGCCGCGGGTGCCCGACGGGAAGATCAGCACCGACCAGCCCTTGCCGACCAGCTCCTTGAGGAACTGGAGGGAGTCGCGGCTGGAGCCCCCGGAGCGCACGAACGGCACGGTGCCAAGGGTCAGCGACGCGGCCGCGCCCTTCACGGCCGAGCTGTAGAAGTAGTCGGCGGCCGCGGCCACGACCAGCCGACGCCGGACCCGGCCGCCCAGCGCGGCCAGGGAGATGGGGGCGTCGAAGTGGCTCTGGTGGTTGGCCACGAACACCGCCGGGCCGTTGAGCTTGCTCAGGTTGCGCTTGCCGATGACGGTGAACGGGGAGATGAACTTGAGCAGCGGGACGAGCGCCCCGTACTGGATGCCGCTGCGGACCAGGCGGGCCGGCGGGGTCCTGGCCCAGGAGTAGGTGGGGACACCGGCGCGCTTGCGGGAGGAGCCCGCGCGGGCCGGCTGGCTCTGCTCCCGCTCGCTCACGTGGCCTCCCGCCCCCGGCGACTCCCTATGCATTCAACCAGACCGGCCTGGGGACGGGCAGTTACGCGTGGACGGCCGGCCTCCCAATGTCCGGGGCCACGACCTCGACCCGGGCCGCCAGCGACAACAGTGCCCGGTCGCCGCCGATCCGGCCCACCAGCGACGCCCCGACCGGGAGGCCCCCCACCTGCCCGGCGGGCAGGGACAGGACCGGGCTGCCCGAGCAGTTGAACGGGCCGGGCAGGCGGGTCAGGGCGGCCTGCACGCCGACCCTGGTCCCGGCAATGGTCACGGTCCGCTCGCCGGCCGGCGGGGCCGCGCACGGCAGGGTGGGCAGGAGCAGGGCGTCCCGACCGGCCAGCAGTCCCTCGACCTCGGCCACGAACCGGCCCCGGTAGCGCAGCCCGGTCAGGTACTCGCCGGCCAGGGAGCTGCGCCCGATCCGGATCATGGCCAGCATGGCCCGGCTGTAGCCGTCCTCTCCCGTCTCGGCCAGCAGCCGGACGTGGGCCGCGGCCGCCTCGGCGAGCACGATCGCCGCCACCGCCCCCCTGGCCGCCTGAAGCGGCAGCACCACCTCATCAACCGTGGCCCCGGCCGCCTCCATCCGCCGGCACAGCTCGTCCATCACCCCGGCGACCGCCGGGTCGACCGGTCCAAGGTCGTCCCCCACCACCCGCCCGATCCGCGGAGTGGTCGAGTGATCGGCGCCGGGACCCGCTTCCCCGCCGGGCTCGGCGGCCAGGACCTCGTCGAGCAGGGCCACGTCGGCGACGGTGGCCGCGATCGGGCCGACGTGGTCACAGGACCACGACAGCGGCCACACCCCGGTCGCCGGCACCCGGCCCCAGGTCGGCTTCAGCCCGACCACCCCGCAGCAGGACGACGGGATCCGGATCGACCCGGCGGTGTCGCTCCCCAGCGCCCCGGCGACCAGCCCGGCCGCCACCGCCGCCGCCGACCCGCCGCTCGACCCCCCGGCGGTCCGCTCGGGGTCCCATGGATTGGCCGTCCCCGGGGTGGTCACCCCGTACGCGAACTCATGGGTCCGGGTCTTGCCCACCACCACCGCCCCGGCGTCCCGCAGCCGCGCCACCACCTCGGCATCCCGCCCGGCGAGGTTCCCGGCCAGCTTGACCGACCCGGCCCCGGTCACCACCCCCTCCACGTCGATCAGGTCCTTGACCGCCACCGGCACCCCGTGCAGCGCCCCGCCCGCCCGCCCTTGCCGCCGTTCGTGGTCCCGCTCCGCCGCCTCCGCGCGAGCCTGGTCGCCCAGCACGAGCACGAACGCCCCCAGCTCGCTGTCCAGCGCGGCGATCCGTTCGAGCGCCCGCTCGACCAGCTCGACGCTGCGGACCTCACCCTCACGGACCATCCGCGCCTGTTCGGCCAGCCCGGCGGGCCGAGATCCACCCCGCGCTTCACCCCGAGCTCCGGTGGAGGGGCCCCCACTCGGGAGGGTAGCCGATCCAGGTGCGGAGATCGCCCGGTTGTCCACACCCCCCGTCCCGATACCTTCCGGCCCGGTCGCCGTGGTGGGGTTGGGGAGGGGTGGGTCGGAGGGGTGGAGGTCGGCGGCGGCGGTCAGGGCGGCGACCCGTTCGAGGTGGAGGGCGAGGTCGCGTTCGAGGTCGCTGGTGTCGCCGGACGGGGGCTCGAGGCCGGCGGCGGCCAGCCGCGCCCGGAGCAGCGCGGCCAGGTCGGCCTGCCCTCCCTCGCCCATGACCCCGATGCTACGGTGCCGGCATGCCGAGCACCGCATCCGCGCCCCCCGACCCCACCGGCCGGCGCCTCGACCGTCTGGCCGCCGAGGTGGCCGAGTGCCGCCGCTGCCCCCGGCTGGTGGCCTGGCGCGAGCAGGTGGCCCGGGAGAAGCGGGCCGCCTTCCGCGACCAGGTGTACTGGGGCCGCCCGGTCCCCGGCTTCGGCGACCCCGTGGGCGGCCTGCTCGTCCTCGGCCTGGCCCCGGCCGCCCACGGCGGCAACCGCACCGGCCGCATCTTCACCGGCGACCGCTCCGGCGACTGGCTGTTCGCCAGCCTCCACCGCACCGGCTTCGCCAACCAGCCGACCTCGGTCTCGCGCGACGACGGCCTCGCCCTGACCGGCTGCTACATCACGGCCCCGGTCAAGTGCGCCCCGCCCGACAACAAGCCGCTCCCCTCGGAGCGCGACACCTGCGCCCCCTGGCTGACCGCCGAGCTCGCCCTCCTCGACGTCCACGTGGTCGTCGCCCTCGGCGCCTTCGCCTGGGACCAGGCCCTCCGCCACCTCGGCCCCGTCCACCCCAAGCCCCGCTTCACCCACGCCGCCGAGGCCCAGCTCCCCCACGACCGGGTCCTGCTCGGCTCCTACCACGTGAGCCAGCAGAACACGAGCACCGGCCGCCTCACCGAGCCGATGCTGGACGGCGTGTTCACGCGGGCGCGGGAGTTGCTCGAGGGCTGCGGCTGACCGCCGCCAGGCCCGGCGATCAGGGCTGGTCCGTGGCGGGGTTGGCGTAGGCGGTCGGGGGGCGGCCGACGGCGGAGCGGAAGTCGCGGGCGAAGTGGGCCTGGTCGAAGTAGCCGAGGTCGCGGGCGAGGAACCCCAGGTCGACCTGGTCGCCCTGGTCGAGGCGCTCGACCGCCTCGTGGAGGCGGGAGCGCTGGATGACCCACTTCGGGGTGACGCCGGTGTAGGTGGCGAACAGCCGCTGGAGCCGGCGGATGCCGATGCCGGTGCGGTCGGTGAGGTGCTTGACCTGGGTGATCTCGCGGTCGGCCATGACCTGGTCGACCACCTGGTTGACGGTGGCGACGTCCGGGTCGGGGTCGGGGAGGCGGGCCAGGAGGAACGCCTCGGCGGTGGCGGCCAGCTCCGGGTCGCCGGGGGCGGCCAGGAGGTCGGCGACCAGGTCGTCGCCGGCCGGGCCGAACACCTCGGCCACCGGGGCCCGGCGGTCGGTCAGGGTGGAGACGGGCGCGCCGAGGAACGGGTGGAAGCCGGCCGGGCGGAACTTGATCCCGAAGGCCCGGCCCTGGCCCTCCAGCTCGCGGGTGAAGCGGCCGGTGAGCACGCCCATGATCCCCGACCGGTCCCGCTCGGCGACCAGGTGCACCGACGGGTGGGGCAGGGTGTGCTGGGTGTGGGGGTCACGGCCGGTGAGGTCCCAGCGGACCGTCCAGTAGTGCTCGACCAGCTCGGCCAGGCCCGCGCCGGGCCGACTGCGGGTGACCTCGAAGCTCCGCTGCCCGGCGCGCAGGCCGAGCACGCCCCTCGGCCCCTCCTCGACCGCTCCCATCAGCGTCGATCTCCCCCGCTCGGGCGGCGGCCGGCGCCGTCGCGTTTGTACAAGCCTTCCCAGCATCGTCTGGGCGACACTGGTCGCGGAGGTGATCGAGACAATGGCAGACACGACCAGCAGGGCGACCGGGACGTTCACGATCAAGGACTGGGACGAGCAACCCTACGCCGAGGCCGAAGGGGCCCCCAAGCTCACCCACGCCCGTGTCGTCACCACCTACAGCGGCGAGCTCGACGGCGAGGGCACGGCCGGGCTGCTGATGGCCTACAACCAGGCCGACGCCAGCTACACCGGCTACGAGCGGTTCACCGGGTCGCTGGGCGGCCGCGCTGGCAGCTTCGTGGTCCGGCTCGACGGCGGGTTCGACAACGGCGTCGCCAGGACCTCCTGGACGGTGGTCGAGGGGACCGCCACCGGCGACCTGGCCGGCCTGACGGGCGAAGGCGGCTACGCCGCCAAGCAAGGCGACCCCGAGGTCGCCTACGAGCTGCGGTGGTCGCTCTAGGTTGCTCGCATCCGGCCAGCCGGCGGCCGAGGTCCCGGCCGAGATCCGCAAGCGGCTCGGCGTCTAGCGCGGGTGGCCCGGCTCCCGCGGCGGCGCCGCTTCCAGGGGACCATCCGGCCCGGCGGGCCCGACTGGGTCTACCTCCCGGTGGAGGTGCCCGGCGGGGTGGGCGAGCTGGCCGTCCGCTACCGCTACGACCGGCCCCCGACCCCGCCCGGGGTGCCGGGCAATGTCCTGGACATCGGCGTGTTCGACGAGCGGGGCGCGGGGCCGGAGGAGTCCCCCGGCGGGCCGGCCATGGCCGGGTTCCGGGGATGGTCGGGCGGGGCCCGGGACCAGTTCGCGATCAGCCGGTCGGCCGCCACCCCCGGCTACCTGCCCGGCCCGATCGGGCCGGGGACCTGGCGGGTCGTGCTCGGCCCCTACACCGTCGCCCCCCAGGGCCTGCGCTGGGAGGTCGAGGTGACCCTCGGCGAGGGGCCGCCCGGGCCGGCCTTCGTCCCCGACCCGGCGCCCGAGCGGGCGGCCGGCCGGGGCCGCGGCTGGTACCGGGGGGACCTGCACCTGCACACGGTCCACTCCGACGGCCGCCGCACCCCGGCCGAGCTGGCCGCGGCGGCCCGGGCGGCCGGGCTGGACTTCGTCGCCTCCACCGAGCACAACACCTCCAGCGCCAACCTGGGCTGGGGACGCCACGCCGGCCCCGACCTGCTCGTGCTCGACGGCCAGGAGGTCACCACCCGCGACGGCCACTGGCTGGCCATCGGCCTGGGGCCGGGGGCGGTGGTCGACTGGCGCCACCGGGCCGCCGACGGCGGGCTCGGCCGGGCCCTGGCCGGCCTGCACGACCGGGGCGGGCTGGCCGTCGCCGCCCACCCGTTCTGCCCGTTCCCCGGCTGCGGCTGGGGGTTCGGCTACCAGGGCCTGGACGCGGTCGAGGTCTGGAACGGCCCCTGGACCCCCGATGACGAGGCCGCCCTCGGGACCTGGGACCGGATGCTGGCCGCCGGGCCCGCCGCCGGCCGGTTCCTGCCCGCGGTGGGCGGCAGCGACGCCCACCGCGGCGACGACCGGGTCGGCCTGCCCCACAACGTCGTGCTGGCCGACGGGCTGGACCGGCGGTCGATCCTGGACGGCCTGGCCGGGGGGCGGTGCTGGGTCGCCGGGTCGGCAGCGGTCGGCCTGCGCCTGGAGGCGACGGCCGAGGGCCGCTCGGCCGGGATCGGGGAGCGCCTGGCCGTGCCCGCCGGCCGGCGGGTCGCGGTCCGGCTGGAGGTGCAGGGTGCGCCCGGCTGCCTGGCCCGGCTGTGCCGGGCCGACGGCCCGGTGCTGGAGGCCGGCCTGGGCGCCGGCGACACCGGGACGGTCGAGTGGACGACCATCGCCGGCCCCGGGGCCTGGGTCCGGGCCGAGGTCCGGCGCCCCCCGGCCGCTGAGCGATCGCCCGGGGCCATGGTCGCCCTCACCAACCCGGTGCTGCTCGGGCCCGCCGGGGCCTAGCGCCCGACCTCCAGCTTGACCACCAGGTCGTCGATGAACGCCTCGCGGGCCTCGGGGGCGGCCCCGCCCAGGACCAGGCCGGCCAGGTAGGTGGTCACCGGAGCGGCCCGCCGCTCCGAGGTGTGGGCGGCCACCCGGGCCAGCTCGAGGATGGCCTCGACCTCGCCGGCGGCGACCGCCGGCGGGTTCGGCCCGAGCAGGGAGCGGACCCGCTCCAGGAACTCCTCGAGCTCGTTCGACTGGTCCATGGCGCACCCTCCGGTCGCGTGACGTCTCCGCGGTGCACCCTAGCGCGGGCCCGGGTCCCAGGCGGCCAGGTCGGCCGGGTCGTCGAGGTCGGCGAAGGAGCGGCCGTCGGGGTCGATGCGGCGCCAGTCCGGCTCCTCCACGACCAGGGTGCGCAGGCCGGCCAGCAGGCCGGACAGGGAGTGGCCGCCGGGCGGGCCGGCCAGTCGGGACCGGGCGGCGGCAAGGGCCGGGGCCCGCCGGTAGACCGCGACCAGCGGCTCAAGGCGAGGGCCGCGCCGGCAGGCCACCGCGTCGGCCTCGCCGGCCAGGGCGACCAGGTGGGCCAGCAGGGGCACCCGCAGTCCAGGGTGGTCGGCGGCCAGGACCAGCACGTGCTCGGCCTCGAGGGCGTCCAGCGCGGCGGCCAGGGCGGCCAGCGGCCCCAGCCCCGGGTCGGCCACGGCCGGGGCGGCCACCCGCCGGGCCGGGTGGCCCTCGGGGGCGACCAGCACCACCGGGTCGGCCACCTGGGCGGCCGCGGCCAGGACCAGGGAGACCAGCTCGACCCCGCCGACACGCAAGGTCGCCTTGTCACGGCCCATCCGCCGGCTGGCCCCGCCGGCGAGCACCGCGGCTGCCGCCATCTAGGCCCCCTTTTGCCCTCTGAGCAGCCAATATAGGCAGGCCAAGCCCTCGGGATAAGGCGGTTGCCCGATGCGGGGACCCTACCTCAGGAACGGATCATGGGGGTGACAGAAACGACCCTCCGATCCAAGGAGCAGCCCATGTTCCCCACCGCCCACCCGGACGTCATGGGCCAGCTGGCCAACGAGCGGGCCGCCGGCCTCCGAGCCGCCGCCGCCCGCTTCCGCGGCAGCCGCCCCGTCCCAGCCGGATGGCGCCCGGCCCGGTTCGTCGAGCCGGCCGCCGACCTGAGCCGGGTCGTTCCCGGCCCGGTCCCCACCGAGGCCCCCCACGTCCCCGCCGCCGCCTCCAAGTCGGGCCAGGCCGCCTGACCCTCGCCGACACTGAGCCGTTCTTCGCCGGCCTGAAGCTGGTCGAGCCCGGCCTGGTGCCGATGGCCACCTGGCGGCCCGATCCCGGCTCCGGGCAGGACCCGCGCAGCGTCTGCGCCTACGGCGGGGTCGCCCGTAAGCCCTAGACCGGTCGGGGGAGCGCTGGCCGGGTTGCTCCGTAGAATGGCGGGATGCGACTTCTGCTACTGGTACGACATGCGGTGACCGACCACACCGGGGCGCGGCTGTCGGGATGGATGCCCGGGCTGCACCTCTCGGAGGAGGGGCAGCGGCAGGCCAAGGGGCTGGCCGAGCGGCTGGGCCCGGTGCCGGTGGACGCGCTCTACGCCAGCCCGCTGGAGCGGTGCCAGGAGACGGCGGCGGCAGTGGCCGAGGCCAAGGGGCTGGAGGTCCAGACTCTGGAGGATGTCGGCGAGGTCCGCTACGGGGCCTGGACGGGGCGGACGCTCAAGGAGCTGGGCCGGGAACCGCTCTGGAAGGTGGTCCAGGCGACCCCGTCGGCGGCGCGGTTCCCCGAGGGCGAGTCGCTGTTCGAGATGCAGGCCAGGGCGGTGCTGGCGGTCGAGCGGCTGCGGGGGGCCCATCCCCGGCGGACCGTGGCCGTGTGCAGCCACGCCGACGTCATCAAGGCGCTGGTCTGCCACTACCTGGGCATGCACCTGGACCTGTTCCAGCGGGTGGTGGTCAGCCCGGCCAGTGTGACCGCGATCGCCTTCGGGCCGGTGCCGTACCTGGTGCGGCTGAACGACATCGGGGGCAACGGCGACCTGGCCCCGGCCCGGAGGCCCCGGCGCCGGAAGCGAGGGGAGGCGGCCGGTGCCGAGCCGTGACCTCGACCCGGTGACCCGGCTGACCGCCGACGCGGTCGGCGAGCCCGGCCAGCGCACCTTCTACCTCCAGGCCGCCTCCGGGGCCGACCAGGTGACCCTGCTGGTGGAGAAGGAGCAGGTGCGGCGGCTGGCCGAGAGCCTCCAGACCTGGCTGCCCGAGCTGGCCGCCGACCGGCCCGAGGACCCGGGCGAGGCGGCCGCGGCCGAGACCGGCCAGCTCGACCTGGCCCCGCCGCTGGAGCCCGACTTCCGGGTCGGGCAGCTGTCGCTCAGCTACGACGCCGAGCGGGACCGGGTGGTGATCGTGGCCACCGAGCTCCAGGCCGGCGAGGACGAGGACGACGAGGAGCTGCTCGAGCTGGCCGACCCGCTCACCGTGCGCCTGTTCGTGACCCGGGCCCAGCTGCGGGTCCTGGCCCGCCACGGCTCCCAGGTGGTGGCCAGGGGCCGCCCGACCTGTCCCCTGTGCGGCAACCCGCTCGACCCCACCGGCCACATCTGCCCGGCCCAGAACGGCCACCGCCCCAGCGCGACGTGAGCACCGGAGCCCACGACCCCGACCGAGGCCTCTCTGGCCGAGGTCGAGGCCGCCCTCCCGACGCCGGTCCCGGTCCAGACGCCGACGCGGCCAGGCAGCACGACCGTGCGGTGGTCTCGCAGGAGCGGGCCCGGGCGTTCCTGGCCGAGGGCGAGCTGGAGCTCCTGGGGCGCATCCCCTGGGCCTCGAACACGACCGTGCTGGCCAAGGTGACCCACGAGGGGCTGGAGGGGCTGGCCGTCTACAAGCCGGCCCGGGGCGAGCGGCCGCTCTGGGACTTCCCCGACGGGACCCTGTACCGGCGCGAGGTCGCCGCCTACCTGGTCTCCGAGCAGCTCGGCTGGCGGCTGGTCCCGCCGACCCTGGCCCGCGACGGCCCCCTCGGGGTCGGCTCGGTCCAGCTGTACGTCGACGCCGACCCCGAGGTCACCGCGTTCGAGCTGCTGGCCGACGGCCATCCGGCCCTGCCCCGGATCGCCGCCTTCGACGTGGTCACCAACAACGCCGACCGCAAGGGCGGCCACTGCCTGGCCGGCCAGGACGGCCATGTCTGGGCGATCGACCACGGGCTCTGCTTCCACGTCCAGGCCAAGCTCCGCACCGTGCTCTGGGACCTGGCCGGGACCGAGCTGGAGGCGTCGGTCCTGGCCGACCTGGAGGCGCTGGCCACCGAGGCGGCCGACGGGCCGCTGGGGGCGAGCCTCGGCGAGCTGCTCGACCGGGCCGAGGTGGCCGCCATGGCCAGACGGGCTCGGACGCTCGTCAGGACTGGCCGCCTGCCAGCTCCCCGAGGCGGGCGTGCCTACCCATGGCCGCTGGTCTGAGAAAATTCTTATGATGGGTCTCTGGCGCTGAGGGTACGATTCGGCCGCAAAATGGCTTGCCGGTCTTCGGCATCTCTGCTCACCCCCGAGGCCGACAGGTGGGAGGTGCGCCAGTAGGGGTTCCGTGCAGCGCGGCAATGGCCCCCCGGTCACGATGCCGCGCCCGATTCCAGGGTCCTCGACCGCGGTGGGCGGCGGGCCACGACTCCGAACAGGAGGTACGACTCAAGTGCATCGTTTGCGTACGGCCAGGCTGGCCGCCTTGCTCGTCGGGCTCGCCATGGTCGCCGCGGCCTGCGGCGGCGGCGGCGACGACAGCGGGGGGACCAGCGGTGGCAGCGGCCAGGTCCAGCAGGGCGGCACCCTGAACTACGCCGCCGACCAGGAGCCCACCGGCTTCAACAACAACACCTCCAAGGACAACGGGACCTCGGTGGCGAACATCGTGATGAACACGATGCCGGTGGCCTTCCACCTCACCCCCGACTTCAAGGTCGTGATGAACGAGGACCTCCTCGACTCGGCCGAGCAGACGAGCGAGGACCCGCAGACGATCGTCTACAAGATCAAGCAGAACGCCGCCTGGTCGGACGGCACCCCGATCTCGGCCGACGACTTCATCTACCTGTGGAAGAACCTCAACGGCACCATCAAGGACAACGACGTCTCCGGCACCACCGGCTACGACCAGGTCAAGAGCGTCGAGGGCTCCGACAACGGCAAGACGGTCACGGTGGTCTTCAAGACCCCGTTCAGCGACTGGAAGGCGCTGTTCGCGTCGGGGAACTTCATCCTGCCCTCCCACTACGTGGAGAAGCAGCCGGGCGGCTGGAACAACGGCCTGGACAAGAACCCCGAGAAGATCCCCTCCGGCGGCTGGTTCAAGGTCGACAACTACACCCCTGGCCAGAGCCTGACCATGGTCCGCAACGACAAGTACTTCGGGGCGAAGTCCAACCTGGACTCGGTCGTGGTCCGGTTCCTGCCCGAGTCGACCACCCAGCCCGCGGCGCTGCAGAACAACGAGGTTGACCTGATCTACCCGCAGCCTCAGCTCGACCAGGTCCAGCAGGTCAAGGCCCTTCCGGACGTGACCAGCCAGATCAACTTCGGGCCGACGTTCGAGCACTTCGACTTCAACTTCAAGAACGAGCACCTCGGCGACCTCAAGGTCCGGCAGGCCATCGCCACCGGCATCAACGTCCAGGAGCTGGTCGACCGCACCGTCAAGCAGTTCAGCGACCAGGCCGCGCCGCTGGGCAACCGCATCTACATGAAGACCCAGACCGAGCAGTACCAGGACCACTTCGGCCAGTACGGCAAGGGCGACGTGGCCGGGGCGACCAAGCTGCTCGAGGAGGCCGGCTACGCCAAGGGCTCCGACGGCATCTACGCCAAGGGCGGCAACAAGCTGAGCCTGCGGATCTCCACTACCGCCGGCAACCAGCTCCGCGAGACCCAGGAGGAACTGTTCCAGGCCCAGATGAAGAAGATTGGCGTCGACATCAAGATCGCCAACGCCGACTCGACCAAGTTCTTCGGCGAGTGGCTGCCCAACGGCAACTTCGACATCGCCAACTTCGCCTGGGTCGGCAGCCCGTTCTCGATCTCGGGCAGCCAGGCCACCTACCAGTGCGGCAGCGGCAGCAACTACGGCCAGTACTGCAACAAGGAGGTCGACCAGCTGTTCAAGCAGGCGCTGGGCGAGTTCGACCCGGCCAAGGCGACCGAGCTGGGCAACCAGATCGACCAGCAGATCACCGCCGACATGGCCACGATCCCGCTGTACCAGAAGCCGACCTTCATCGCCTGGCGTAACACCTTCGGCAACATCTCCGACAACAGCACCCAGGACGGCCCCTTCTGGAACGCGAACATCTGGGGGCAGAAGTCCGCTTAGGACCCCGGAGAACGGGGAAATGCTCTGGACGCGGGCCGGTGGGAGACCGCCGGCCCGCGTCGTCTTCTCGTCACGACCTGTGACGTCACCTGGTGAGGGGGCGCCATGTTCAGCTTCATCGTCCGCCGGCTGCTGATCGCCATCCCGCTGGTCCTGCTCTCCTCGGTGCTGGTGTTCCTGCTGGTGGCCAACTCGGGGGATCCGCTGGCCGAGCTCAGGGGCCGCAACCCGCCGGTGCCGCCCCAGGTCATCCAGGCCCGCGAGCACACCCTCGGCCTGGACAAGCCGATGCCGGTCCGGTACGTGACCTGGCTGGGCAACTTCGTCCAGGGGGACATGGGCAAGTCGATCGGCGGGGTCGAGGTCCGGCCGCTGCTGTGGCAGCGGCTCAAGGTGACGCTGCGGATGGTGATCCTGGCGTCGATCCTGGCCATCATCCTGGCCGTCGGGGCCGGGGTGCTGTCGGCGGTGAAGCAGTACACCCCGACCGACTACACCTTCACCTTCCTCGGGTTCCTTTTCCTGTCCATGCCGGTGTTCTGGCTGGCGGCGCTGCTCAAGGAGTACGGCGCGATCCGGCTCAACAGGCTGTTCGGGGAACAGGTGGTGTACACCGTCGGGGCCGAGACCCCGAACCTGAGCGGTAGCTTCGGCACCCGGATCGCCGACTACGCCGGCCACCTGATCCTGCCGACCGTCGCCCTGGCCCTGATCAGCTTCGCCGCCTGGTCGCGCTACCAGCGGGCCACCATGCTGGACGTGCTCGGCTCGGACTACATCCGGTTGGCCAGGGCCAAGGGCCTCTCGCGCTCGCGGGTGATGACCCGTCACGCTCTCCGCAACGCCCTGATCCCGCTGGTCACGGTGGTGGCGATCGACATCGGGGCGGTGTTCGGAGGCGCGGTCATCACCGAGCGGGTGTTCTCCTGGCAGGGCATGGGCGCGCTGCTCGTCCAGGGGGTCAAGACCAACGATGTCAACGTCCTGCTGGCCTGGCTGATGGTGACAAGCGTGCTGGTGGTGCTGTTCAATCTCATCGCAGACGTTCTGTATGCGGTGCTGGACCCGAGGATCCGCTATGGCTGACACGCGACCCCGCCCTCCGGCAACCCCGACCGACGACGGTGGCGACGGCCAGGCGCTGGAGACCACCGAGCACGGCGTGAAGGTCCACGAGGTGCCGGCCACCACCACCGAGCGCGAGTTCACGGTCGTCCGGCGCAGCCAGTCCCAGATGGTGATCCGCCGCTTCATGGCCCACAAGCTGGCCGTCGGCAGCCTTGTGGTGTTCGTGCTGGTGGTCATCGTCTCGCTGATCGGCGGCCGGTTCTGGAAGTACGGCTATGCCGACATCACCGACCAGTTCTCCTCGCCGCCGTCGCTGGAGCACCCGATGGGCACCGACGACATCGGCCACGACTCGCTGGCCCAGGTGCTGCGCGGCGCCCAGAAGTCGGTCCAGGTGGCGCTGATGGTGGCCATCCTGGCCACCACGATCGGAGCGGTGATCGGGGCCCTGGCCGGCTACTACCGCGGCTGGGTGGACTCGGCCCTGATGCGCTTCACCGACCTGGTCCTGACCATCCCGTCGATCGCCATCCTGGCCGTGCTGGCCTCGACCGTGGCCAGCCAGGCCGGGAACTGGTTCTTCATCGGGCTGGTGCTGGCGCTGCTGCAGTGGACCTACATCGCCCGGGTGGTGCGCGGGACCTTCCTGTCGTTGCGCGAGAAGGAGTTCGTGGAGGCGGCGAGGGCCCTGGGGGCCAGCGACACCCGGATCATGTTCAAGCACCTGCTGCCCAACGCCACCGGGTCGATCATCGTCAACGCCACCATCACCGTGGCCGTGGCCATCCTGGTCGAGACCGCCCTGTCCTACCTGGGGCTGGGCATCAAGCCGCCGGACACCTCGCTCGGCCTGCTCATCTCGACCGGCCAGCAGGCGGCCACGACCCGGCCCTGGCTGTTCTACTTCCCGGGCCTGATCATCGTGATCATCGCCCTGACCATCAACTTCATCGGCGACGGCCTGCGCGACGCCTTCGACCCGACCCAGACGCGGGTGCGGGCCTGATGGCGACCACCCTTCCCGACCAACCGGCCACCCGCACCACCAGTGGGCCGGTGCTCGAGGTCAGGGACCTGACGGTGGAGTTCCCGACCGACGACGGCATCGTGCACGCCGTCCGCGGGGTCAGCTTCGACCTCCACCCCCGGCAGGTGCTCGGGATCGTGGGCGAGTCGGGCTCGGGCAAGAGCGTGACCTCGCTGGCCATCATGGGCCTGCTCCCCCGCTCGGCCCGCATCCGCGGTGAGGTCAACTACCGCGGCCAGAACCTGGTCAAGCTGTCCGACAAGGAGCAGACGAAGTTCAGGGGCAAGAACATCTCGATGATCTTCCAGGACCCGATGACCAGCCTGAACCCCGTCTACACGGTCGGCTGGCAGCTCCAGGAGGCGATCCTCGCCCACCAGGACGTCGGCAAGGACAAGGCCTGGGCGCGGGCGGTTGAGCTGCTCGACATCGTCGGCATCCCCAACGCCACCGAGCGGGCCAAGAACTACCCGCATGAGTTCTCGGGCGGCATGCGCCAGCGGGCCGTCATCGCCATGTCGATGACCAACGACCCGGACGTGATCATCGCCGACGAGCCCACCACCGCCCTTGACGTGACCGTCCAGGCCCAGGTGCTCGACACCCTGCGCCGGGTGCAGGAGAACACCTCGGCCGGGATCGTGCTCATCACCCACGACCTCGGGGTGGTGGCCGGCATGGCCCACCAGGTGCTGGTCATGTACGCCGGCAAGCCGGTCGAGATCGGCGAGACCGACGCCATCTACTACGACCCGAGGATGCCCTACACCCTCGGCCTGCTGGGCAGCCTGCCCCGCCTGGACCAGAAGGGCGACGAGCCGCTCACCCCGATCCGGGGGGCGCCGCCGTCGCTGGTCAACCTGCCCCCGGGCTGCCCGTTCTCGCCCCGCTGCCCGATGAGCCGTCCCCACTGCGACGAAGAGGAGCCGGCGCTGCGTGCGGTGGCCGGTGTCGACCACGTCGCCGCCTGCCACTACGCCGAGGAGCTGGCCGGGGACGTGGGCGCCGCCGAGGTGTTCGAGACCGCCGAGACCGACAGCCAGGCCGTCGAGCAGCTCGACCAGCTCGGTGACCTGGAAGAGGCCAAGGCCGACCTCGACAAGGTGGAGGCGGAGGAGGCGGAGGAGCGCGCATGACCCAGACCACCCCCCAGGCGGCCGGGACCCAGAACGGCGCCGCCGACCCCATCCTCCAGGTCACCAACCTGGTCAAGCACTACCCGCTGATGGGCGGGGGCGTGATCCGGCGCCGGATCGGCGACGTCCACGCGGCCTGCGACCTGACCTTCCACCTGGACAAGGGGGAGACCCTCGGCCTGGTCGGCGAGTCTGGCTGCGGCAAGTCGACCACCGGCAAGGCCATCCTCCAGCTCAGCCCGCCGACCTCCGGGTCGGTCAAGTTCGAGGGCCAGGAGCTGGTCGGCAAGACCCGCAAGCAGCTACGCAGCATCCGTCGCGACCTCCAGGTGGTGTTCCAGGACCCGTACGCCTCGCTGAACCCGAGGATCCCGGTCAGCGACATCGTGGCCGAACCGCTGATCATCCACGGGCTGTTCAAGCGCCTGGGGCGGGAGCGGGTCAGGGAGCTGCTCACCGTGGTCGGCCTCAACCCCGAGCACGGCAACCGCTACGCGCACGAGTTCTCCGGTGGCCAGCGTCAGCGCATCGGCATCGCCAGGGCGCTGGCTCTCGAGCCCAAGGTGCTGGTCCTGGACGAGCCGGTGTCGGCCCTGGACGTCTCCATCCAGGCCGGCGTGGTCAACCTGCTCGAGGAGCTCCAGGACCGACTGGGCCTGTCATACCTGTTCATCGCCCACGACCTGTCGGTGGTGCGGCACATCTGCGACCGGGTCGCCGTCATGTACCTGGGCAAGATCGTCGAGACCGGCCCCCGCGACAACATCTACGAGCGGGCCAGCCATCCCTACACCCAGGCCCTGCTGTCGGCCGTGCCGATCCCCGACCCCAAGCTGGAGCGCCAGCGGCGCCGCATCGTGCTCGAGGGCGACGTGCCCAGCCCGGTGAACCCGCCGTCGGGCTGCCGCTTCCGCACCCGCTGCTGGAAGGCCCAGGACATCTGCGCTGAGCAGGAGCCGGCCCTGGTCGACCGCGGGCAGGGCCACCCGGTGGCCTGCCACTTCGCCGAGCCGCGCAGCCTGCTGTAGTTGCGGCGGGTGCGGCCGGCCCAGGGCATCATGGTCGGGTGATGAAGTCCGCCAGATGGCTGTCGCTGCTCGTGGTTCTCGTCCTGCTCGCCTCGGCCTGCGACGACGGGGGTGGCAGCGGCGACGACCGGCCGACGCGCGGGGTCAAGCGCGGGACCCTGCGGGTCTACAGCCACACCGACGTCGACGCCCTCGACCCGGGGGTGGCGTACGCGGCCTTCGACTTCGCCCTGCTGCGGGGGATGGTCAGGGAGCTGTACTCCTTCGACACCCGCGTCACCGGCGAGCGCTCGCTCCAGCCCGTGCCCGACCTGGCCGACGGGCCCTATACGCTCTCGGACAACGGCCGCACCTACACCTTCCGGATCCGCCGCGGCGTCAGGTACGCCCCACCGGTCGACCGTGAGGTCCGGGCCAGAGACTTCATCTACGCGGTCGAGCGCCAGCTCGACCCTGACCAGCCGTCGCCCGGGTCGCCCAACCCGTACGCCAGGCTGATCACCGGGGCCGGCGACTTCGCCGCCGGCAGGGCCAGGTCGATCTCGGGCATGCGGGCGCCCGACAGCCATACCCTCCACATCACCCTTGACCGGCCGGCCAGCGACTTCCCCAGCCTCCTGACCCTGCCGTTCTTCTCGCCGGTCCCCTCCGGATGGGCCTCCAAGTACCGGCTGGGCCGGGACTACGGCCAGCACCTGGCCGCCTCCGGGCCCTACCGGATCGAGCAGTACCTCCCCGGCCGGCGGATCGACCTGGTCCGCAACGAGAACTGGGACCCGAAGACCGACCCGCTGCGCAGCGCCTGGGTCGACCAGATCAGCGTCACCATCGGCCAGAGCGAGACCGAGATCCAGGATGAGATCGAGGGCGGAGCGGCCGACCTCAACCTGGATGCCGTGTCCCCGCCCACCGGCGACCTCCAGCGCCTGTTCGACGACCCGACGCTGCGCCGGCAGCTGGCCGTCGAGACGACCGGCTGCGTCCACTACCTGAGCTTGCAGATGGACGCCGGGCCGACGAGGAAGCTGGCTGTGCGCCAGGCGGTCAACTACGCCATCGACCGCCAGGCGGTGGTGCTGGCCATCGGGGGCGCGTACGCCGGCGCGCCCGCCACCACCGTCCTCTCCCCCACCCTGGCCGGCCACAGCACCTTCGACCTGTACCCGTCCCAGGACAACGCAGGCGACCCCGACAAGGCCCGGGAGCTGCTGGCCGAGGCCGGCTACCCCAACGGGGTCACGCTCACCTACGTCGGCCAGTCGACACCGAAATGGAAGGCCCTGTACGAGGTGCTGCGGTCGTCGCTGGGCCGGGCCGGGATCCGCCTCAAGCCGACCTTCTACAAGGGCCTCGACGCCTACAGCGAGTCGCTGCGCGTTCGGGCCAAGCGGGACGAGCACCACCTGGGGGCGGCCCGGGTCTGCCCCGACGTCCCCGGCAACGGCAGCCGCTCGATCATCGGGGTCCTGCTCGACGGCCGCACGATCACCGCGACCGCCAACAACAACTACGGCGACTACAACAACGGCAAGGTCAACGACCTGATCGACCAGGCCTACGAGGCCCGCGACGACCAGGCCGGGACCGCCCTGTGGGGCCAGATCGACCGGCTGGTGATGGAGGACGCGGCCTGGGCGCCGCTGGTGTACGACCGGGAGACGTTCTTCTGGTCCTCCCGGGTCAGGAACTGGACCTTCACCCCGTGGCTGGCCAACCCCGACATCACCAACCTCTGGCTCGACCCCAACACGCCTTGAGCGCGACGGCCGGGCCCCGGCTGGACGACGTGTTCGCCCACGTCGACGCCAACCGGACGTCGTTCGTGGAGCGGCTCGCCGGCTGGGTCCGGACCCCGAGCGTGAGCGCCACCGGCCAGGGCATGCCGGAGGCGGCCGGCCACGCCCGCGACCTGGTCGCCGCCGCCGGCCTTGAGGCGACGGTGGCCGGGAC
>JASLIH010000446.1 GCA_030152105.1 Actinomycetes bacterium | reverse complement strand
GGCTCGTCCATGAACGGCATGAACTTGTCCGGGAACCCGGGCATGGTGCAGCCGATGCAGATGCCGCCGACGTTGGGGCAGCCGCCGATGCCGTTGAGCCAGCCCCGCTTGGGCACGTTGCACTTCACCACCGGGCCCCAGCAGCCGATCTTGACCAGGCACTTGGGCGACCCGTACTCGGAGGCGAAGTCGCCCTGCTCGTAGTACCCGGCCCGGTCGCAGCCCTCGTGCACGGTGATGCCGAACAGCCAAGTGGGCCGCAGGGCCTCGTCCAGGGGGATCATCGGGGCCTGGCCGGCCGCCTGGTAGAGCAGGTACAGGATCGTCTCGGACAGGTTGTCGGGCTGGATCGGGCAGCCGGGGACGCACACGATCGGCAGGCCGGCCTTGGACTTCCAGCTCCAGCCCAGGTAGTCGGGGACACCCATGGCCCCGGTGGGGTTGCCAGCCATGGCGTGGATGCCGCCGTAGGTGGCGCAGGTGCCGACGGCCAGCACGGCCAGGGCCTTGGGGGCCAGGCGGTCGATCCACTCGCTGGTGGTCATCGGCTGGCCGGTCTCGGGGTTGTTGCCGAAGCCGCACCAGTAGCCCTCGGGCTTGATCGCCTCGTTGGGGATCGAGCCCTCGATCACCAGCACGAACGGCTCCAGCTCGCCCCGGTCGGCCTTGAAGAACCACTCCAGGAAGTCGTCGGCGCCGGCGTTGGGGCCGCACTCGAAGTCGATCAGCGGCCAGTGGACGGCCACCTTGGGCAGGCCGGGCAGGGCCCCGAGGGCGATCTCCTCGATGCTCGGCTGGGTCGCCGCCGTGAGCGCGACCGAGTCGCCGTCACAGCTGAGGCCGGCGTTGATCCAGAGAATGTGGACGACGGCCTCTTCCTGCTCGGTGCCTGCTGCCATGCCGCTTCACCACCTTGTGTGATGGGTCGGTCAGGAGCTGTCGGACGCCTCAAGGGCAGCCTGGGTCAGCTCCCACAGGACGTGGTAGACGGTGGTCTGTGCCTCCTGGATCCGGTGGACCGAGGACGAGGGAACCACGAACAGGTAGTCGATCGTGTCGAGCTCGGCCATCTTGCCGCCCTGGTAGCCGGCGAGACCGATGGTGAGCAGCCCGCGCCGGCTCGCCTCCTCGAAGGCGCGGACGAGGTTGTCAGAGTTGCCGCTGGTCGACATGCCGACGGCGATGTCGCCGGGGCGGCCGAAGGCGCCGAGCTGGCGGGCGAAGACCACGTCGAAGCCGACGTCGTTGGCCAGGGCGGTGACCACGGCCACGTCGTCGGTCAGGGAGAGGGCGGGCAGGGGCCGGCCGCCGGGGCGGGGGTGCAGGAAGGTGGTGGCCACCGCCTGGGCGTCGGTGGAGCTGCCGCCGTTGCCGAAGGCGAACAGCCGCCCGCCGCCCGCGAACGACCTGGCCATGGCCGTGGCGCAGTCGGCCAGCCGGGCCGCGTCCCGCTGCACGGTCAGCCGGCGCAGCTCGACGATCTCGGCCGCCTTCTCCACGGTGGAGCGGCGCACCTGGTCGAGCACGTCGTCCAGGTTGGACCCGCCCGAGTACAGGAAGGGGTAGAGGGACTCGACCCCGGTAACGTCACGACCCACCGACGGCACCCCCGACGACGGCGATGGCCTCCTTGGCATGGACCAGGATGGTGTCCCCGACGGTCGCGTCGACCAGGGCGACGCTGACCTCCTCCATGCTCTGGCCGGTGTCGACAACGGCCAGGTCCGCCTCCAGCAGCCGCACCACCCGCACCTGGACCGCCTCGTCCGAGCAGGTGATGCAGACGTCACCGTGACATTCAGGAGGGTCGCTCAACGGATCACCTCCGGGTCGAGCACGCCCGGCTGCTCGAACAGCACGTGCACCAGCTCCCAGAGGACGTGGTAGGCGGTGACGTGGACCTCCTTGACGACCAGGGGGTCGTCGGAGCGGGCGACCAGCACGTGGTGGACGGCGGCGTTTCCGGCCGTCTCGCCGCCGTCGCCGCCGACCAGCGCGATGGTCAGCATGCCGAGCTCGGCCGCCGCCTCCAGCCCGGCCAGGACTGCCGGGTCGTTGCCGTCCACCGACACCCCGAGGGCGATGTCCTCGGGGGCGGCCAGGTAGCGGAGCTGATGGGCGTAGACCTGGGCATAGCCCTCACGGCCGGCGATGCTGGTCAGGGTGGCCACGTCGCCGGTCAGGGAGATGGCCGGCAGGGCCCGCTTGCCGACGATCACCGGGTGGACGAACTCGACGGCGATGTGCTGGGCGTCGGTGCTGGGGCCGCCACTGCCGAAGCAGACCAGCTTGCCGCCACGGTGGAAGCGGATGGCCATGGCGTGACAGGCGGCGGCGACCTGCTCGGCGTCGTCGGCCAGGGCTTCGACGGGCTTGACCCGCTGCTCAAGGGCATCGGTCGCCGCCGTCTGGAGCGTCTCCGACAGTCGCTGTCGCATGCGCGGCCTCCCGGCAGGCTACCGGCGTCTCGGAAGCATGCGCCGTCAACGCCTGCATTGCAAGACAGTTCTGTCCGGACACCTGCCAGCATTCTGGCACGTTTGCGAGGTTCCTAGGACCGGGAGCGGAACCTCCCCTACAATCGCACAAATTGGCGGCGGCAAGGGAGCGATCCTTGGAGGAGCGCGTTGGGACCAGCCGGCCGGACCGGGTGCCCGACGCGCGCGGCGCGGTGGTGCCGGACGAGACGGTGGTCGTCGACCCGGTCTTCGTGGTCACCCAGACGTTCCCGGCCCGGCCGTCGTCGATTCCCGAGATCCGCGACTTCGTCCTTCGCTACCTGCGCGACGCCCCGCTGACCCCCGAGGGCAGCCAGCAGGTCCACCACGCCGTCCTCGGCGCCCTGCTGGACGCGGCCAGCCCCGACGGCGGCCAGATCCAGGTCTGCTTCCGCATCTTCCCCGACGGCGTCGAGGTCGACGTCCTGCGCGGCCCGGCCAGCGCTGGCAGCACCTTCCCGAAGGTCCACCGCGACCGGCCCGAGCACCGCTCGTTCGCCGAGTGGATCGCGGGCATGCTCAAGCGTGAGGGCCTCTCCCAGGAGGCCGCGGCCAGGCAGCTGGGGGTGTCGGTGAAGACGGTCAGCCGCTGGGTGGGCGGCGAGACCGAGCCGCGTCTGCGCGACCTCCGGCGCATCCAGGAGGTCTTCGGCGAGGCCCCGCTGGGCTAGCCGGTGGTCGCCGGCTTGCGGGCCGGGGGGGCGATGTCGTCGCCGAGCAGCCGGCTGATCTCCTCGCTGTCTATCGGCCGGCCGAAGTAGAAGCCCTGGCCGACATCGCAGCCCATGCGGCGCAGGGCCAGGAACTGGGCCGAGTCCTCGACCCCCTCGGCCACCGTGACCAGCTGCAGGCTCTGGCCGAGGCGGACGATCGTCCTGGCCAGCTCGGCGTTGTCGGAGGCGTGGCTGAGCCGTTCCACGAACGACCGGTCGATCTTGAGCATGTCGACCGGGAACCGGTGCAGGTAGCTGAGCGAGGAGTAGCCGGTGCCGAAGCCGTCGATGGCCAGGCGGGCGCCGAGGGCCTTGATCCGCTGCAGGATGGTCAGGACGTCCTCGTTGTCGTCCATCAGGACGCTCTCGGTCATCTCCAGGACCAGCGAGGACGGGGCAGGCCGCTCTCACGCCCAGCTCCTCTCCGGCATGTGCATGAGCGCGCTCGAGGGCGACATGGACGCCCGGGTGGCCACCAAGGCGGCCTCCCCCCGCGGGGTCACCGCCGGGCTGGCCACCGCGGCCGCCCTGCGCCCCTTCGGCAGCGCTGCCGCCGTCGCCTTCGCCCCCCGGGTCGTCGCCGAGGCCGGCGTCGGCTGGCTCGGCGGCGCCCTGGCCACCAGCCTGGCCGTCCTGACCGTGCTCCGCCTGGCCGGGCGCTGGAGCCGGTCAGCGGCCGGCCGTGGGGTCGGCGTGGCCACGGCCCGCGACCTCTAGGCCGGCGAGCAGCGAGGCCAGCGCGTCCGGGACCGAGAACATCGGCCAGTGGCCGGTGGAGAGCTCCAGGAACGACCAGCTCGGCCCGGCCAGGGCGGCGAACCAGGGATGGCCGCTGTCGATCATCTCGCGCACCTGGCCGAGCGGGATGCTGCAGCTGATCAGC
>JASLIH010000443.1 GCA_030152105.1 Actinomycetes bacterium | reverse complement strand
GACATCCGGGCCTCGGGCGAGCGAACCCTGGCCCTTGCCGACCGGGTGGGCGAGGTCGGGGTCACCATCGCCCTGATCAACGAGATCGCCGACCAGACCAACCTCCTGGCCCTCAACGCCGCCATCGAGGCGGCCCGTGCGGGCGACGGCGGCCGCGGGTTCGCGGTGGTCGCCGACGAGGTGCGCCGCCTGGCCGAGCGCTCCAAGGCGTCGCCCGCCGACATCGCCAAGGTGATCGAGGGGGCCCAGGCGGAGTCCAACGCGACCGTGGTCAACATGGAGCGGAGCGCCCGCCAGCTGCAGGAGGGCCTGAGCCTGCTCGGCGAGGTGGCCGACGCCACCGCCCGGGTCCGGCTGACCACCCAGCAGCAGCGTTCGGCCACCGAGCAGGTCGTGGTGACGATGGAGCAGATCTCCAGCTCGAGCGGGCAGGTCTCGGCCACCGCCCAGCAGATCGCGGCCTCCGCCGGCGAGCTGGCCTCGCTGGCCGCCGACCTGGAGCACACCGTCGACACCTCCGGCGAACGACACTGAGGCGACGATGACCCGCGCGATCCTGCTGCCGGTCGGCCGGGACTGGTACGCGCTGCCGCCGGTGGCCCTCCAGGAGGTGGTCGCCGGCCCGGTCGTCACCGACGTGCCGATGGCGCCGGCGACGGTCAGGGGGCTGTTCAACGTCCGCGGCCAGATCGTCCCTCTGCTCGACACCGCCGCCCTGCTCGGCCTGGAGCCGACGGCCACCTGCCCGTTCGCGGTCGTGGTCCAGACCGGGCACGGGCCGGCGGGGCTGGCGGTGACCGGGATGCCGGAGCCGGCCGAGCTGGCCTGGCTGGTCGGCCCCACCCGGGCCAGGGGGACGGTGGGCGCGTACGCCGCCGGGAAGCGGGTCGCGGTGATGCTGGACCCGCTGGCCCTGATGGCCCAGCTCCACCCGCCGGGAGGGAGATGAGGTGGAGGTCACCGGCCAGGAGGCGCGCTTCCGGGCCATGTTCGCCGAGGAGGCCGAGGGGCGGCTGGCCACCCTGAGCGAGCTGCTGCTGGAGCTGGAGCGCAACGGCGAGGACCAGAAGCTGCTGTCCTCGGTGTTCCGCGAGGCCCACACGCTGAAGGGGGCGGCCGCGGTGGTCGGCCTGGCCGACGTCCTGCGGGTCGCCCACGCCATGGAGGAGGTCCTCGAGGGGCTGCGCCGGGGCGATCCCGCCACCCCGGCCACGGTCGACGCCCTGCTCGGCGCCGTCGACGGCATGCGCGAGATGGTCCCGGCCGTCCTGGCCGGCGACGACCGCGCCGACCACGCCGACCGCCTGGTCGCCGACCTCCACGATCCCTCGCCCGCCCTGGCGCTGCCGCCCGACCCGGCACCGCCGCCCAGACCGGAGTCCGTGCCCGGGCCGCCGCCGGTCCAGCCGCCGCCGGTCCAGCCTCTCGGCGGGAACGGCGCGAGACGGTGCGGCTGCGGGTGGAACGGCTCGACGAGCTGGTCCGGCTGGTGGGCGAGGCGTCCGCGGCCGCGCTGCGGGTCGGGCGCGTGGTCACCGACCAGCTCGGGGGCGAGCCAGCCGGCATCCCCGAGCTGCACGACCTGAGCCGCATCCTTGAGAGCCTCCAGGAGCGGACCCTCCAGGCCCGCATGGTCCCCTTCGGCACCATCGCCGAGCCGCTGCGCCGGACCGCCCGCGACCTGGCCCGCTCGCTCGGGAGGCGGTCGAGCTGGAGCTGCGCGGCCAGGAGACCGAGCTCGACCGAGGGGTGCTGGAACAGGTCGCCGACCCCAAGCTCCACCTGGTCCGCAACGCCATCGACCACGGCATCGAGCTCCCCGAGGCACGGCTGGCGGCCGGCAAACCGCGCTACGGCACGGTCAGGGTCCACGCCGCCCAGCTCGGCTCCGAGGTCGTGGTGACGGTGGCCGACGACGGCCAGGGCATCGACCTGGCCCGGGTCCGCCAGCAGGCCGGCAAGGCCGGCGACGCCCTCGACGGGGTCGGCGACGACGAGGCCATCTACGCCATCTTCCGCTCCGGGCTGTCGACCGCGGCCACGGTGTCGGAGGTGTCGGGCCGGGGGGTCGGCCTCGACGTCGTCCGGGCCAGCCTGGCCTCGGTCCGGGGCCGGGTCGAGGTGCTCTCCGAGCCGGGGACGGGCAGCGAGTTCCGGCTCAGCGTCCCCATCACCCTGGCCGTCCTGCCCTGCCTGCTGGTCGAGGCGGCCGGCCGGCGCTTCGGCGTCCCCATGCACTCGGTGGTGAGCGCCGAGGCGGCCGGCTGGTCCGAGGACCACGTCGAGGGCCAGGTCGTCATCAGGGTGCGGGACACGATCCTGCCCGTCTCCGACCTGGCCGCCACCCTTGGCGTCGCCGGCCAGGGCGAGGCGCCGGCCAGCGACAGCCCGGCCGTGGTGCTGGCCAGCATGACCCGCCGCCACGCGTTCCGGGTGGACGCGCTCCTCGGCCAGCGCAACGTGGTCGTGAAGGACCTCGGGCGCCTGCTGCCGAGGCTGGCCCTGCTGGCCGGGGCCAGCCTGGAGCCGGACGGGTCCATCCTGCTCGTCCTTGACGTCTCCGGCCTGGTCGACCGGGCCCGGTGGGCCCGCTCGAACGGGGCCGGCCGTCCCGCCCCCTCGCCCTCCCCGGCCGTCCCGGCACCGGCCGGGCCGGCCAGTGTCCTGGTCGTCGACGACACGGCCGTGGTCCGCGAGCTGGAGCGGTCGATCCTGGAGGAGGCCGGCTACCGGGTCCGGACCGCCGCCGACGGCCGCCTGGCCCTGGCCGCGCTCGCCGACACCACGGCCGACCTGGTCGTCACCGACGTCGAGATGCCCAACTGCGACGGCCTGGAGCTGACCAGGGCCATCCGGGCCCAGCCGGCCCTGACCGGGCTTCCGGTGGTGGTCGTCACCTCCCGGTCCTCGGATGCCGACCCGCGCCTTGCCGACATCCCGGTTGTGTTCGTGACCTCACGGGTGACCACCGAGGACGTGGTCGACGGGCTCCGCCTCGGCGCCCACGACTACCTGCGCAAGCCGTTCGAGCCGAGCGAGCTGCTGGCCCGGGTCCACGCCGCCGTGCGCAACAAGGCCCTCCAGGACGAGCTGCGGCTCCGCAACGCCGAGCTGGAGCTGGCCAG
>JASLIH010000585.1 GCA_030152105.1 Actinomycetes bacterium | reverse complement strand
GGCCATCCCGGTCGCCCCGGTCACCACGCACACCTTCCCGGCCAGGCGGCTCACGGCCTGAGCTCCAGGGCGGCCGCCGGGTTGGCGACCCAGATGGCGTCCATCACCGCCGGCCCGAGCTCGCCGGCCAGGCGCCGGCCCAGGCCGGAGGCCAGGGCGGCCAGGCCCGGGGAGCCGCCCAGGACCGACCACAGCGACCGCCGGGCCCCGTCGGTGCCGAGCAGGAGCTGGTCCTGGTGGCCGTCCTCGACCATCCACCGCACCAGGCGGGCGGTGTCGTCGGGCGTGCGGAGGCCCTGGTCGTAGACGACATAGGCGCCGGTGGCGAGCAGCTCGCGGTGGTAGCCGCGGTCGGCCACCTTGTCGGTGTGGGAGAGGATGACCCGCTCCAGCGGCACCTTCAGGTCCTCCAGCAGCCGCAGCTGGGCCACCCCGCCGGTGCCGGCCTCGCAGTGGGTCAGCAGCGCCGTCCCGGCGGTGGCGACGGCGATGGCGGCGGCCTCGAAGACGCGCCGGTCCCGGTCGCTTGGCCCGTCAAGGCTCCCGGCGACCTTGACCACCCCGGCCCGGTGGGCCGTGCGCCGGACCACCGGCCCGTTGAGGTCGTGGGCGTCGATGCCCTCGGTGAGCTCGGCGAGGAACAGCTCGGCCAGCTCCTCGGGCTCGAGCAGCTCGCCCCAGTGACGCTCGCCGTAGTAGCGGGCGTGGTGCAGGCCGGTGGCCGCCACCACATGGACCCCGGCGCGACGGCTGATCTCGGCCAGCTTGGCCACGTTGCGGCCGGCGTCGGCCGGCATCGCGTCCACCACCGCCCCAAGGCCGGCGGCCACGCACGGGGCCAGCTCGGCCACGGCGTCGGCGACCCGCTGCAGGGAGATCTCCGGGTTGACCAGCTTGGCCACGCCCCCGTCGATGACCAGGTGCTCGTGGGCGAAGCACATGCCGAGCTCGCTCGAGGGGACGTCGCCGAGCACGGTCCGGACCTGGCGCTCGGCACCGCTCATGGCGCCGCCGTGGCCAGGCCCGGCTCCAGGATGGCCCCGGCCGCCGCCAGCGCCTCCCGGAGCCGCCCGACGGCCAGGTCGCGGACCTCGACGCGGGCGGTCGCGGCCAGGGCCGCGGCCGTGCCGGCGGCCTGGCCCATGGCCATGCACTGGGCCATCGACCGGACCGAGGCGTGGGCGTCGTGGGTGGCCGAGAAGCAGCGGCCGGCCACCAGCACGTTGGCGGCGTCGCGGGCGACCAGGGTCCCGAACGGGATGCCGACCACCTGGCCGTCGGGCAGGTACCGCCAGCGGGTCCCGTCGCCGTCGTGGTGGTCCTCCAGCGGCGCCCCGCACAGGCCGATCTGGTCGTCGAACTGGCGGGCCGACAGCACGTCGGCGGCGGTCAGGCGGGCGTCGCCGAAGACCCGGCGCGTCTCCCGCACCCCGACCTGGGTGCTGAGCGCCCCCAGCCGGGCCCGCTCGTAGCCGGGCACCCTGTCCACCAGGAACCGCACGTACTCCAGGGCCTGGCGCCGCCCGGCCATCTCGGCCTCGGTCAGCAGCACCGGGTCGGTGGCGTTGACCACCCGCCCGTCCTGGCGGCGGGCCGAGGGCAGCCTGGTCATGACCGTGGCCGTCATCCCCTCGACCGGGGTGATGTGGTCCGACCCGTCCCGCCGGGGCAGGTCGTAGGCGCCGCTGGCGGCCGCCTCGGCCATGAGCCGGTGCAGCTCGTCCTTGCCGAGGGCCCGGCGCCGCTCGGTGTCGACGTTCACCAGCCGGAAGGTGGTGGTGAGGGTCTGGGCCGGCTCCTCGGCCCCGGCCAGCTCGTAGCCCAGCCCGGCGAAGTGGCACACGTCCGCGTCCCCGCTGGCGTCGACCACCACCGCCGCCTCGACCCGGGCCAGCCCGGCCTTGGTCGCCACCACCAGCCGCCGCACCCGGCCCCCGGCCACCTCGGCGTCCTGGACGAAGGCGTGCAGCAGCACCGACGCCCCGGCCTCGGCGACCAGCGACTCCCACACCACCTTGAGGTGCTCGGCCAGGTAGGTGACCCCGGTCCCGGCCCCGTAGCTGTTGGGCCGCTCCAGCACCGGCCCCAGCCGGCGCAGCCCGGCCACCACCTCGTCGGCCACCCCGCCCACGACCTTGGCCGCCCGGCTCCCGGGAGGGTAGAAGCCGTAGAAGGTGTCCAGCACCGCCGTGGACACCCCGCCCAGGAACGGCAGCTTCTCCACCAGCAGGGTCCGGGCCCCGTTGCGGGCCGCCGACACGGCCGCCGTGCTGCCGGCGCTGCCCGACCCGACGACCACGACGTCGAAGGACCCCAGGTCCACAAGTTGTCTAGACATGGACCTTAGGTGTACCACACCCGGGGTCGGGAAGCGACGCCGGGCCCAACCCGCGCCCTACCTGCGGCGGTTACTTCACCCGTTGAGGGTGAGGCGGACGACGCAGCGAGCTGACATCTTTGGCTTCAGTCGGATGCTCTGCTTCGGCTCCAGGGAAGATTCGCCGGCGGCGGCCCTCGTGGCACTCGGCAGCTTGGAGGGGTCGCCGACCAGGGTGCCGGACCGGGAAAGGACTGACGGCGATGGCCGACCAGAGGGTGGAACGCATCGCGGAGTTCATCAAGCCGCTGCGGGTCAAGCCGGGATCGAAGGTGAACCTGGGCAAGGACTTCGACCCAGGCTACAAGGCCGACTACCTGAAGAAGAAAGATGGCGTCGAGCTGCTCAAGACGGGCATCGCGATGCTGGCGGACTATCAGGCGCGGCTGGCCGCGCAGGACACCCATGGCGTGCTGGTCTGTCTGCAGGCGTTGGACGCCGGTGGGAAGGACGGGACGATCCGCCATGTGATGAGTGGGGTGAACCCGCAAGGGGTTCGCGTGAGCGGCTTCAAGGTGCCGTCCGCGGAGGAGCTCGACCACGACTACCTGTGGCGCTACGCCCGCCGTCTGCCCGCTCGCGGGGAGATCGGGATCTTCAACCGGTCCCACTACGAGGAGGTCCTGGTGGTGCGGGTGCACCCCGAGAACCTGGACCGCCAGAAGCTCCCCAAGGAGGCCAAGGGGAAAGGGGTGTGGGACCGCCGCTACCGGGAGATCAACGACTGGGAGCGCTACCTGTCCGACAACGGGTTCACCGTGGTGAAGCTCTTCCTGAACCTGTCGAAGGAGGAGCAGCGGATCCGCTTCCTCAAGCGGATCGACCGGCCGGAGAAGAACTGGAAGTTCTCGGGGGCCGACGCCCGGGAACGGCGGCGGTGGGACGACTACCAGAAGGCGTTCTCGGAGATGCTGTCCGCCACGAGCACCGACTGGGCACCGTGGTATGTCATCCCGGCGGACCGGAAATGGTTCGCACGAATCTCTGCCGGCGCGGTGCTCGCGCACACGCTGATCGAGCTCGATCCCAAGTACCCGACGGTCAGCCCGGACACCCGGGGGCAGCTGCGCACCGCCAAGCGCGAGCTCGAGGCCGAGGCGCCCAAGGGTGCCGCCCCCGACCCGTACGCCGCCGCCCATGCCGCAGCCGAGGAAGGCGCCAGCGACAGGGCCGGCAACAAGGACCGGCGCGGCAGGTCGCGAACAAAGGACAAGGCCGCCAAGGTGAGCCCGAAGGCGAAGGGGACACGCGCCTAGCCGACGAGGCCGGCTCGTCCAGATGGGAGGCATGGTGCGTATGCGGGACTTGCTGGGCTCGGTGGCGCCCGGGTTGGGGCTGCTCTCGTCGTATCGGCGCAGCTGGCTGTCCAAGGACCTTGTCGCCGGGCTGGTGTTGACGGCGCTGCTGGTCCCGCAGGGGATGGCCTACGCTGAGCTGGCGGGCCTGCCGGCAATCACCGGGCTGTACACCTCGATCCTGTGCCTGGTCGGGTACGCCATCTTCGGTCCCTCCAAGATCCTCGTGCTCGGACCGGACTCGTCGCTCGGGCCCATGATCGCCGCCACCATCATCCCGATCGTCGGGGCCAACGGGGACCCAGAGCGCGCCATCGCGCTCGCCTCGATGCTTGCCCTCCTGGTCGGCGTGATGACCGTGCTCGCCGGCGTCGCCAAGCTGGGATTCGTGGCCGACCTGCTGTCCAAGCCGACCCAGATCGGCTACCTGAACGGCCTCGCCCTCACGATCCTCGTCGGCCAGCTCCCCAAGCTGTTCGGCTTCTCGGTCGACGCCGACGGGCTCATCCCCGAAGCAGCCGGCTTCGCCAAGGGGCTGGCCAACGGCGATGCGGTGACGGCCGCGCTCGCAATCGGCCTTCTCGGCCTGATCCTCATCATCCTGCTCCAGCGGCTGCTTCCAAAGATTCCGGCCGTGCTGGTGGCCGTGATCGTCTCCATCCTGGCCGCCAATGCCTTCAACCTGGCCGACCACGGGGTCTCGCTGGTCGGTCCCCTTCCCCAGGGGTTCCCACCGTTGACCCTGCCCGGTGTGTCGCTGTCCGACATGGCGCTGCTGGTGGGCGGTGCGGTCGGCATCGCGGTCGTCTCGCTCACCGACACCATCTCGACCTCCTCGGCATTCGCCGCCCGGGCCGGCCAGGAGGTCGACGGGGACAAGGAGATGATCGGGATCGGCGCGGCCAACATCGCCGCCGGGTTCTTCCAGGGATTTCCGGTCTCCACCAGTGGCTCCCGCACCGCCGTGGCCGAGCAGGCCGGGGCCAAGACCCAGCTCACCGGGCTGGTCGGAGCCCTGGCCATCACCCTCATGCTGCTGGTGGCACCGGGCCTCCTGCGCAACCTCCCCCAACCCACCCTGGCCGCGGTCGTGATCACCGCATCGCTGTCGCTCGCCGACATCCCCGCCACGGTCCGGCTGTGGCGGCAACGCCGCACCGAGTTCCTGCTGTCGATGGCCGCGTTCGCCGGTGTCGCCCTGCTCGGCGTGCTGCCCGGCATCGCGATCGCCGTGGCCCTGTCCATCGGGAACGTGTTCCGGCGCGCGTGGTGGCCCTACCAGACGGTGCTCGGACGGGTCCCGGGGGTGCCCGGCTACCATGACGTGCGCAGCTACCCCGATGCCGAACAGCTGCCGGGATGCGTGCTGTTCCGCTTCGACGCGCCGTTGTTCTTCGCCAACTCCCGGACCTTCCGCGACCAGGTCCGCAGGCTGGCCAAGGCAGAGCCAACCCCAGCGTGGATCGTCGTGGCGGCCGAGCCCATCACCGACGTCGACACGACCGCCGCCGACATGCTCGAGGACCTCGACGAAGCCCTCAACACCCAGGGCATCAGCCTGGTCTTCGCCGAGCTGAAAGACCCGGTCCGCCGAAAGATCGAGCAGTACGAGCTGACCCGCACCATCGACCCCGCGCATTTCTTCCCCACCGTCGGCGCGGCCGCCGCCGCGTTCCGCGAGCAGTTCGGAGCCGACTGGACCCGAACCGCCGGCAAGGAGGCCGGATGATCCGGCCTGTCAGGGGAGCTGCGTCCTGCCGATCGGCCGGGGTCAGGTGCCGAACCGGTCGATCAGCAGTCCGTGACGGAGGCCCCGGTCGCTCACCGTCAGGGTCTCCTGGCCCAGCTTGTCCATGACCGTGCGGACGATGCATGCGCCGGCGAGGATGACATCGGCGCGCTGGGGCTGGAGGCCGACGGTGGCGCGGCGAGCGTCGGCGTCGCGCACCCGGTAGCGCTCGATCTGACGATCGATCTCGGCCCGGTCCAGGACCGCGCCCTGGACCTTGTCGGGGTCGTAGGTGGCCAGCCCGAGCTTCACCGCTGTCAGGTTGGTCACCGCGCCGCCCATCGCCACCAGAGCATCTGGCGGCGGACGGCCATCGATGGGGGACAGGTCGGCGGAGATCGCCGCCAGGGCATCGCCCAGCACCTCGGGCCCCACCGCGCCGGCCAGCCCGAAGCGCTCGGTGTACAGCACCGCGCCGACCGGCACGCTGAAGCGCTCGTCGACGTGCGGGCCCTGCCCGAAGGTGAACTGGCTGCTGCCGCCCCCGGTGTCGAAGACGACCAGTGAACCATCGCCAACGCCCAGTTCGGCTTGCACCGCGAGGTAGGCGAGCCGGCCCTCCTCCTCACCCGGGATCACCTCGACGGTGACACCGGTGCGGGCCCGGATCGCCGCGACGACGTCGTCGCGGTTGCGGGCGGCCCGCAGGCCCGCGGTGCCGACCGCGGCGGTCGCCCGCACACCGTGGCGTCCCGCCTCCTCGACCATGCCCGCGATCGCGGTCACCGTCCGCTCCAGCGGCTCGGTCGAGATCCTGTTGTTGACGTCGAGGTTCTCGCCGAGACGCGTCATCTCGGCGCGGTCGACGATGGTCCGCCACCGCCCGCCCGCGTCGCGCTCGCCGACGTGGAACTTGACCGAGTTCGTCCCGACATCGATCACCGCAAAGCGCGCAGGCCCATCAGCAAGAAGTGCCGCAAGGCCCCGCGGGTAGCTGGTGTTGACGGAGGCGTCGAGGCCAACGCCACGGACAGCGGCGATGACGGCGGACGCGTCCTCCGACTCGATCGCGATCGTCCGCACACCTCGTCCGTCCGCTACCACATCGGCGGCCTCGGCCGCGCAGCCGCCCAGGGTGTAGCGGACTCGCCGCTTGTGGACCGTGACCGCCCGCACCCCACCGCCCGACGCCACCAGCTCGGCGAGGAGCTGCTCCAGCGTGTCGGCCGCTCGGGTGCGCGGGGGCGGGGCGACCCCAAGGGCGTCGAAGACCCTGGACACCGCGGCCGCCGGCAGCGGGAGCCCCTGCTTCATCACCGGCTCCCACCTCTCCAGGCCGTCGGCGTCGACCTCGCGGAGCAGCTTGATGTCCATGAGGTCGGCGCGGACCTTGACGTTGGCGGCGGCCGCCGAGAGCAGGTAGAGCTCGTCGCTCTCCTCGACCGTCTCCGGGGTCTGCGCGGCCAGGGCGGCCTCCGCGGCCCCGAAGCCGTCCCCGAAGACTCGCCATTCCCAACGCGGGATGATCGTGGCCACGGCCGGACTCCTCGATGGGGACACTGCCAATGCGCCTTGGTATCACAACGTCACTCCGCCCGCGAAGGCACAGGACCCACGCAACGCTCGTTCAGCACCGAGGATCAGCCCGGTAGGTCCTGCAGGCCGCAGAGTTTGACCATTCCTCGCGCAGGGAGTATCACCTCCGCGGTTGCAGTGCTTGTTCCGCTCTGCTCATCTCTCCAAGGAGGCCGCCATGGTCGTCGCCGACGTCTCGTTTGCCGACATCTTCTGGTCGGTGTTGTGGTTCTTCTTCCTGTTCATCTGGCTCATGATCTTGTTCCAGATCTTGACCGACCTGTTCCGCGACCACTCGGCGTCGGGCGTGGAGAAGACGCTTTGGGTGCTGTTCCTGGTGTTCCTGCCCTTCCTGGCCGTGTTCGTCTACCTGATCGTTCGGGGCAAGGGGATGGGCGAGCGGGCCGCAGCGCGACAGCAGCAGGCCCAGCAGGAGTTCGAGGGCTACGTTCGCAACGTCGCCACCCCTGCTCAGGCGACGCCGACCGAGCAGATCGCCCGGGCCAAGGAGCTGCTGGACACAGGCGCGATTGACCAGTCCGAGTTCGATCGGCTGAAGGCCAAAGCCCTCGCCTGAGCGCTCGGTCTCGCAGGCCGGGCATTAGTCGCTCTATAGACGGCCACCAACCATCGCTACCCAGCGGGTGACCTGGCCGCCTACGACGTGAACGCCGCCACCGGCGCCATCGTCTGGCGCAGCCCCGGGCCGACCGGTATGGCCGGCGCGGGCACCGATTCCTCCCCGGCGGTCGCCAACGGGGTGGTGTATGCCGCCTGGCCGGGAACGACGGCCGATGGCGGCGTCTTCGCGTTCCATGCCACGACCGGCGCCAAGCTGTGGCACGGCGCCACCGGCGACCGCGGGAGCTACGGCTCCCCAGCTGTCGTCAACGGCTCCGTCTACGTCGGCGCGGACGACGGCAAGGTCTACGCCTTCCGGCCGTAGCCGACCGGCCCGGCTCCACACGCCGCCGGTGCCCACGTCCAGCCGACCGCGCCGCCGACGACCTGTTCAGCTAGCCCGCAGCCCGCACGAGCACCTGCCAGGCTTGTACTGGTATGTGGGGTCTTGACCTGAGTGTCAGACTAGGTCGCCGACTCGCCGGTCAAGGAGGACCCATGCGTCGTCCCCTCGTCACTGTGGCTGCCGCTGCGCTGCTGGCCAGCACGGTCCTGCTGGTTCCGGGGAGTGGGGCGGTGCGGCCGGCCCATGGCCTCTCCTACAACAAGCTCAACCGGATCCAGCGGCGGATCCTGTCGGGCTTCGCCGCCAGTGAGCTGAACCCGGCCGCGACCAGCGCGGCGGTCAGGCCCCGGTCGGCCCGCCAGGCCAGGCCGGGCGACAGCTACCTGCCGACCGACAGCCTGGGCTGCCCGGATCGGCGGGGGAGCAACGTCAAGGCCAACCGCAACTGCCTGAATTTGGCGGACGCCGACCTGACCGGCCGCTCCCAGGCCAACAACGAGACCTCGGTGGCGATCGACCCGGCGACCGGGGACCTGGTCATGGGCGACAACGACTACCGGCGGGGCGATTCGGGCTGTGTGGCCGCCTACAGCCGCAACGGCGGCCGGACCTGGTCCGACAGCGAGGTGCCGACCGGCTTCACCCGCGGCGACGCCTTCGGGGCGGCCCGGGAGTACTGGCAGGGGGCCGGCGACCCTTCGGTCGCCACCGACACCCGCGGCAACTTCTACTTCTCCTGCCTGCAGTTCAACCGCGGGCAGCCGACCACCCCGGTGGCCGACGCCTCCAGCGCCATCTACCTGTACCGCTCCACACACAACGCCGGCGCGTCCTGGAACTTCCCGGGCCGGGCGGTGGTCGAGAACCCCGACGTGGAGGGGACCAGCGGCGCGCTCGAGGACAAGGAGCTGCTGGCAGTCGACAACCACCGCAGCAGCCCGTTCCGCGACCGGGTGTATGTCACCTGGACCGAGTTCGCGGCCGACGGGACCGCCTACATCTGGTCGCGGGCCTCGGCCGACTACGGCGAGTCCTTCGGCCCCCGGGTGCTGGTCTCGGGGTCCAGCCCGGCCTGCACCAACACCTTCGACCTGCCCACCCCGAACGGGCCCTGCAACGAGAACCAGTTCTCACAGCCGTTCGTCGGCCCCGACGGCGACCTGTATGTCGCCTGGTCGAACTTCAACAGCGCCGCCGAGCCGCCCGGTCCCGAGGTCGACCAGCCGGCCGGCGGGAACCGTGCCGCCCAGGACCCGGAGGAGCCGGGCGAGGACGAGGGCGAGAACGCCTACCAGGTCCTGCTGGCCCGCTCGACCGACGGCGGAGCCAGCTTCGGTGCTCCGGTGAAGGTCGCCGACTACAACGACCTGCCCGACTGCGAGACCTACCAGGACGGCGCCGGGGCCGGCTCCTCGTGCGTGCCCGAGAAGGGGGCGACCGCCAACTCCTTCTTCCGGGCGGCCAACTACCCGGCCGGCGCGGTCGACCCGACCCACCCCGACCGGGTCGTGGTCACCTTCGGCTCCTACATCAACCGGCACTCCAACGAGGACAACGGCTGCGTGCCGGCGGGCTTCTCCGAGGACACCGGCAACCCGTTGTACGAGGGGGTCAAGACCGTCGGGGCCTGCAACAACGACATCCTGGTCAGCGTGTCGGACGACGGCGGGGCCAGCTTCACCGGCGGCGACACCGACGTGCGGGAGCTGGCTAGCGCGACCTCGGCGGGCCGACAGCGGACCACCGACCAGTGGTTCCAGTGGGCCGCCTTCACCCGCGACGGCAAGCTGGCGACCTCCTACTACGACCGCCAGTACGGGGACGACGAGCTGACCGGCTGGTCCGACTTCAGCCTGTCCGGCTCCCGCGGCCTGCGGGACTTCGGGGTCGTGCGGGTGACGAGCTCGTCGATGCCGCCGCCGACCCAGTTCGCCGGCGGGTTCTTCGGTGACTACACCGGCCTGGCCGCCGACCGGGTCGCCTACCCGGCCTGGTCGGACACGCGCACCCCGGCCCCGGTGCTGTGCCCGGGCAGCGGCACCCCCGGCCACCCGCCGCAGCTGTGCGTGACCCCGGCGCCTAATGCCCCCTACAACAACGACCAGGAGATCTACGTGGCCGCGGTCCGGGTCCCCAGCGGCTGAGGGGCCGACATCGCATCACGGCGAAAATGAGGCCTTGGTGAGGATCGCGCCGTAATATACGCACGGGACGATCTGGGTGGATCGCGACACCTCGACCGTCATCCGAACCGCCCTGGCGCGGCACCGAGACCGCCGGCGCCAGATCATCGATCTGGGCACCCTTGGCGGCGTGTACACACTCAGCGACGCCATCGACATCAACAACCACGGCCAAGTTGTCCCGTCTCACCGAACTTGGCCCGACAGCACGTCGCTGACCTGCAGCGGGCCAGATTCGCTGAGACAGCGTCCAGCTGGTTGTCTCACTGAATCTGGCCCCTGAGCGCCGTTCTCTCGGTGGTGTCTCATTCAATGTGGCCCGCCATGGCCGTTCTCCGTGGCGCCTCAGGTCAAGTGAGAACGGACAACGGGGCCAACTTCAGTGAGACAACGCGCCTTGGGGTCAACTTCAGTGAGATAGCCCGTTCGGTGCCTAGTCAGCAGCGCCGCGGCAGCTCGAGACCGCGAGCGAGTTCGAC
>JASLIH010000561.1 GCA_030152105.1 Actinomycetes bacterium | reverse complement strand
ACGTACTTGAGGATCTGGTCGACCCCGGCCCGCAGCTCCGAGCGGGCCAGGGTGAACCGCCGCGCCTCCTCGGTGAGCTGGACCGCGTAGGCCTCCCGGCCGACCTTGGTCGCCCGGTAGCGGCCGCTCCCGGCGGCCACGAAGCTGCCCGAGAGCAGGCGGTCGCCGGCCTTGCGGGTGACCGTCTCGGACTCGCCGGTGAGCAGCGACTCGTCGACCTCCAGCCCGGCCGCCTCCAGCACCTCGCCGTCGACCACCACCTGGTCCCCGGAGGCCGCTTCGAGCACGTCGTCGAGCACCACCTGGCCGACGGCCAGCTCCCCCACCTGGCCGTCGCGGACCACCCGGGCCCGGGGGGCGTTGACCACCTCGAGGCGGTCGAGGGTCCGCTTGGCCCGGACCTCCTGGACGATCCCGACCAACGTGTTGGCCACGATCACGAGCCCGAACAGGGCGTCCTGGAGCGGCCCGACGACCAGGATGACGACCAGCAGCGACCCCAGCAGCAGGTTGAAGCGGGTGAGCAGGTTGCTCCGGACGATCTGGCCGATCGTCCGGGTCGGGGCGCTGGGCACGTCGTTGACCTGGCCCTTTGCCACCCGCTGGGCGACTTCGGCCGCGCTCAGGCCCTGCTCGGCCACTCAGGATCTCCTGTGAAGTAGGCGGAGTACCGCGGTCGCATGATGGCGCTACCTCATGTCATCCTTACCATCTCCAGCAAGCTGGTAGACAAGACCAACTTCGTCGACAACTGCCGGGGGGACGATGCGCAAGCTGGTGCTGTTCGGGATGGTGGGGGTGCTGGCCCAGCTGATCGACGGCGCCCTGGGCATGGCCTACGGCCTGACCTCGACCACACTGCTGGTCGCGGTCGGCACCGCCCCGGCGGCCGCTTCGGCCACCGTCCACCTGGCCGAGCTGGGCACCACCGCGGTGTCGGGCGTCTCCCACTGGCGCTTCGGCAACGTCGACTGGCGGACCGTGCGGATGATGACCTTCCCCGGCTTCGTCGGCGCGTTCCTCGGCGCGGTGGTGCTGTCCTCCATCAGCGGCGACACGGCCAAGCCGTGGGTGGCCGTCATCCTCAGCGTCCTCGGCGTCTACGTGCTGTTCCGGTTCCTCGGCAAGCCCCGCGGCCCCCGGCCCCGGGCTGGCCGCCCGCTCCCCCTGGCGCTGCTGGCCCCGCTCGGGCTCGGGGCGGGCTTCCTGGACGCGGTCGGCGGTGGCGGCTGGGGCCCGGTCGGGACCCCGACCCTGCTCGCCTCCGGCCGGATGGAGCCCCGCAAGGTCATCGGCTCGGTCGACACCGGCGAGTTCCTAGTCGCCCTTGGGGCCAGTCTCGGCTTCCTGGTCTCGCTCAGCTGGAGCCAGGTCCCGCTCAGCCTGGTCCTGCTGCTGCTGGCCGGGGGCCTGTTCGCCGCCCCCCTGGCCGCCTGGCTGGTCAGGCACCTGGCCCCGCGCAAGCTCGGCGTGATCGTCGGGGCGGCCATCCTGCTCACCAACGCCCGCACCCTGGCCTCGACCTTCGGCGTCAACGGGGCCTGGCGGACCGCCATGTACCTGGCCATCGTGGCCGTGGTCGGCGCCGTGGCCGCCTGGCGCCTCACCCAGTCCCGCCAGCGCCGCCGGGCCAAGGCCATCGCCGCCACCGCCCAGCCGGTTCCCGAGCCGGTCGGCGCCTGACGGTCCAGGTCAGGCCGACCGGGCGGCTGACCCCGGTGCCCAGCGGTGAGCCGTCGCGCCGGCGCGCCTACCCCCGGAAGGCGGGATGGATGACGGCGGCGTCGGCCAGGTCGAACGCCTTCAGGTAGTCACGGTCGTCGAAGTTGCCCTGCTCGACTGTCGTGGGGTCGAAGCGGAGCCGCACCACGGTGACCGGGTCGGCCGACCCGCCCAGCTGGTAGCGGCCGACGAGGCGGACCGTCGGGGCGCCGCCGGCCACGAGCTGGCTCTCCTGCATGGCCCGCATGATCCGCATGACCCCGAAGCGGGCGTTGTTCCTGGTCAGGCCCGAGCTCCCGGCTCGCTGGATCTCCCAGGTGACGGTGATCGGCCCGCCGGTCGGGGCGGTGACCGAGGTGACCTCGCCGGCCTGTCCCAGCTCGTCCTGGATGGCCTGGCGGAGCTGCTCGGCGGCCGACAGCGGCTGCCCGGCGCTGGTCGTCGTGCCTCCCGCCGGCGGCGCCGTCGTCCCCGGCGACCCGAACGCCCCGGTGGTGACCGTCGGCGCCGGTTCGGACCCCCCACCGGTGACCGCCGGCACGATCACGGCCAGCACGATCACGACAGCCGCCCCGATCAGCAGCATCCCCACCGGATGCCGGTACCACGGCGGCGGCCTCCCCGGCGGCCGCGACCCCTTGCCCGAGGGCGGCGGCCGGTACCCCCACGGCTCCTGAGGCCTCGCCGCCTCCCCCCACGGCCGCTCCGGCACCGGTTCCGCCGGCGGCGTCTGTGGCTGACGCCCCCACGGCTGCCCACCCCACGGTTGCGGCTGCGGTGGCGGTGGCTGCTGCGGCGGCTGGTCCACGCGCTGGGTCTCCCTCCTGGTGCCAGCCGCTCGTGTCGCGGCCAGCGTATGGCAAGCCTATAGACTGCCCGGACGCAACGGCGTCCAAGCTGCGGGAGTTGGCACCATGAGCGATGACCAGGAACCGGTCAGCATTCCAGCGACCGCCAGCGGGGCGAACGCGACGGGGGCGGCGGCCACAGGGGCGTCCAGCACCGGGTTCAGCGCGCTGCTGGCGGTGGCGGGCGGAGCGGTGGCGCTCGGGGCGGTGGCCGTCGGGCGGCTGGTGATCCGGCGGGCCGTGATCCACCAGCTCCGGGTCGACGAGCTGGAGATCGGGCACCTGCGGGTCGGGCGGCTGGAGGTCACCGAGCCGGGAGACTAGGTCGTCGAGGTCGTGGTCGACGACGACACCGGGCTGGTGGAGCTGGTCGTGGTCGTGTCGGCGCTCGTGGTCGTGGTCGTGCTCGGCGCGACCGTCGTCGAGGTCGTCGGCGCGACGGTCGTGGTGGTCGGGCGGACGGTCGAGGTGGTGGAGGTCGTTGCCGGGCTGAGGCCCGCGGTGGCGGCTGGCAGGACCCGGGGACGGGGCCGGGTGGTGGTCGAGGACACCCCGGCGAAGCGGCTGCGCTGCCGCCGGGTGGTCGAGGACGCCACCTCCTGAACAGGCGCCAGCCACTGGACGTCCCCGCCGGGAGCCGGAGCGGTCACGAACCCGATCAAGCTCCCACCGCCGGCGCCCAGCATCACCGCGACGACCAGCGTCGCCCACCGTCGATCAATGCTGAACCGCACCCAATGCCCCCGTGCGCGCCTCCGGATCCGATGATAAGCGAATCGGGAAGTTCCGCCCGATCTTTAGCACCGGGCTGTTCGGCAGCTACCTCCGGTTCCCGCCGGAGCCCGGTTGTGGT
>JASLIH010000520.1 GCA_030152105.1 Actinomycetes bacterium | reverse complement strand
GTCGAACTGGTCGCAGGGTCCGGTGCCGCTGTTGGCCGCCCGCGGGCCCGGAAGCTGGGCGGCGACCTGCCCGTAGTTCTGGACCGTCGCCCATGGGCTGCTCACGATCAGGATCTTGGCCTTCGGAGCCCCGGAGGTGATCTTCTTCAGGACCTCGGTCAGGGTGGCGGCGAAGGGTGCGTAGTTGTCGGCGTCGGTGCCGTCGCAGCGCATGTCGTTGTCGACACTCTGGATCAGGAACAGCTCGGGGAGCGGCTTGGTGGCGAGCGCCTGGTCGGCCTGGCCGGCGAGCTCGCCGACGGCGGTGCCGTCCACGGCGAAGTTGGTGTTGTGTCCGCGCACTGCCGGGTTCAGGGCCAGCAGGGCGCAGCGGCGGCCGCCACCAGGGCGATGCGACCCGTCAGTGCTCGAGGGATCCTGCTCACAACCGACATTGCGCTCCTCCTCGTCGTCCCGGCTGGCGCCGACGTTCCTTCAGCGCCGTCCCGGCACCGTTACGGGCGGCGACCTCGCCAGCGAGCTGCGCGCGTGGTGTGATCTCTCCCTTGCTGTCTCGGGGTTGGAGGTGGACCAGTGGCCAAGATCGTGGTCGTGGGGCACGCATGAGCGGCGGGCAGGCGGCCGGGATCCCCACCTCGACCACCTTCGAGCTGCCCGGCTACACGGTGGAACGCACCCTCGGCCTCTCCTGGGGCCTGATCGTGCGCAGCGTCGGGCTGACCAAGGGCCTGACCGGCACCGTCCGTTCCCTCAAGGCCGGCGAGGTCAAGGAGTTCACCGAGGTGGTCGACCGGGCCCGGCACACCGCCCTGGAGCGCCTCATCGACCACGCCCGGCAGCTCGGCGGCAACGCCGTCCTTGGGGTGCGGTTCGACTCCTCCGACCTCGGCAACGGCCTGGCCGAGATCGTCGCCTACGGCACCGCCGCCACCGTCCGGCCGGCCTGAGCCCGCCCCGGCTCAGCCGGGGGGTGTTGCGGCGGCGCCGAGCTCGCGGACGACCTCGACGAGCAGGTCGAGGTCGGCGGCGGTGGTGCGCCAGTTGCTGATGGCGGGGCGGAGGGCGGCCCGGCCGGCGTAGACGGTGGCCCCGGCGAACACGCGGCCGTCGTCCAGGAGAGCCTCGCCGAGGCGGCGGTTGACGGCGTCGAGCTCTGGTTCGGGCAGGCCGGCGGGGCGGTAGCGGAAGCAGACCACGTTGAGCGGCACCTCGGCCAGGCGCTCCAGGTCCGGCGCCGCGTCGACGGCCGCCGCGAGGTGGGCGGCCAGGTCGCAGTGGCGCTCGACCAGCGCCCGGTAGCCGTCGCGGCCGTAGGCGGCCAGCGTGGCCCAGATCGGCAGGGCCCGAGCGCGGCGGGAGGACTCCGGGCCCAGGAGGCCGTAGCCGCCCCGGGGGTCGTCCGGGCCTGGCAGGTAGGCCGCCCCGGGCATGCCGAACGCCGGGCCGAGCCGGTCGGGGTCCCGGACGAGCGCGAACCCGCTCTCGTAGGGCACGTTCAGCCACTTGTGGGCGTCGGCGGCGATCGAGTCAGCGCGCTCGATGCCCGCGGTGAGGTGGGCGGTACGAGGCGACAGGGCGGCGAAGAGGCCGAACGCGCCGTCGACGTGCAGCCAGGCGCCGAACTCCTCGGCCAGGCCGGCGAGGTCGGCGAGCGGGTCGAAGTCGCCCGCGTTTGGCTCGCCGGCGGTGGCGAGCAGCACGGCCGGAGCCCCGTCGAGCTCGCCCAGCCGGCGCCGGACCGCGTCCAGGTCGACCCGGCCGACGTCGTCGCCGGCGAGCACCTCGACGGTGTCCTTGCCGTGGCCGAGCAGCTGCAGCGCCTTGCGCGCGCTTGGGTGCACGTACCCGCCGGAGAGGACCGGCATCCGGGGCAGCCCGGTCAGCCCGGCCGAGGTCACGTCCACCCCGTGCCGCTCGGCCCACCAGTGGGTGGCAAGGGCCAGCCCGGTGAGGTTGGCGAAGGTGGCGCTGGCGGTCAGCGCCCCACCCCAGCCCGGCGGCAGGCCCACGAGCTGCCGCAGCCAGTCCAGCGTGACCGTCTCGGCCGCGTCGGCGAGCCGCGACGAGGCCCGCACGAACGCGTTCTGGTCCAGCAGGGACACCACCCAGTCGGCGGCCAGCGCCGCCGGGGTCGACCCGCCGATCACGAAGTGGAAGAAGCGCGGCCCCGCCGAGGCGGTCGCGGTCGCCGTCCCGACCCGCAGCAGCTTCTCCACCGCCGCCTGGGTCCCCGACCCCTGTTCCGGCAGCGACCCGCCCAGCTCACCCAGCATCGGCTCGGCGGTGCGGTCATAGACAAGGCGCTTGGGCAACCCGTCCAGATACGGCCCCGCGGCCTCCACCACCCGCGTCAGTGCCGCCAGCGTCTCACCCTGCTCGACCAACGGATCGCCCACGCCGCTCCCCTCCCTCGTGACGACAGCCCAGTGTACGAGGCACGCTCCGCCAGGACGTGTTCGCCCTCCGCTCGCTGATCTGCGGCGCACTCGGGGGCTGGCGTCCGTAACGCTATCGGGACGGAGCCCGGGCACGCTGGGGAGCGACGACGGCGGCGGTCGGAGGGTGCATGGGCGGGGGAGCGGCGCGGTGACCGCTCGTGGCCGGCCGGAACGGGCCTGGCGGTGGGCGGCTGGGCTGGCCTGGGGGCTGTGGGGGCTGGCCATGGCCGGGCTGGGCGTCATCTGGTGGCTGGACCATCTGTTGCGGGAGGCGGGGCGGGCCGACCGGGCGCCGCTCGGGGCCGGGGTGGCGGCGCCGGTGCTGGCGGCGGTGTCCGCGGCCACGGTCGGGGCGGTGCTGGCCAGCCGGCGGCCCCGCCATCCGGTGGGGTGGCTGCTGCTGGCCTCCGCGCTGTGCCTGAACGCCAGTGGGGTGGCCTCGGCGTACGCCGACTACGGGCTGCAGGCGAGGCCGGGGGCGGTCCCGGCGGCCGCCGAGGTGAGCCTGTACCTCCCGGCCATCATCGTCCCGGCCCTGGCCCTGCTGGGCTTCGTCCTGCTGCTCACGCCCACCGGGTCGCTGCCCTCGCCCCGCTGGCGGTGGTGGGCACGGGCGGCGGTGGTGGTGCCGGTGGTCAGTCTCCTGATGATCGTGCTCGCGCCCCGGTCCTTTGACCCTGGGTCCCGGACACCCGACAACCCATTCGACCTGACCGGGCTCGGAGGTGCGTTGCTGGTCGTCTACCAGCTCACCTTCGCCGTCACCAACCTCGCCGTGGTGGTCGGCGCCGGGTCGCTGGTGGTGCGCTTCCGCCGGGCCAGAGGTACCGAGCGCCAGCAGCTGCAATGGGTGGCGCTGGCGGCCGCGCTGACGGTGCTGGGGTCGCTGGTGGTCCTGGCCGCGGTCGCCGTAGGGGCCAGCCCGGAGCTGCTGGGGTGGGTGGCGGGCATCTACGTGGCCATCCTGCCGCTGGCGCTCGGCGCCGCAATCCTTCGCTACCGGCTGTACGACCTTGACCGGATCATCAGCCGGGCCCTGGCCTACGGGCTGCTGACCGTGCTGCTGGGTGGTGGCTACGCCGTGGTCGTCCTTGGGCTGGGCCAGCTCCTGGGCCGGGACTCCAGCCTGGCCGTCGCCGGGGCCACCCTGGCCGTGGCCGCCCTGTTCCAGCCAGCCCGCCGGCGGGTCCAGCAGGCCGTCGACCGGCGCTTCAACCGGCGCCGCCACGACGCCACCACCACCATCGAGGCGTTCAGCGGCCGGCTGCACCAGCAGATCGACCTGGACACCCTCACGGCCGAGCTGCTGGCTCTGGTCGACCAGACGATGCAGCCGACGCGCGCCTCGCTGTGGCTCCGGTCCTCGGTCACCACCCCCGCCGGCCGACGATAAGCTGAGGCGGCTTCGGGCGAACCGGCTTGGAGGATGAACAGGAGGCGCTGATGTCGACCCTTGACCGCGTGATGACGCGGCTGCTCGGCCGCTGGCTGCGGGAGCCGCTGCGCCAGGTCCTGGCCGAGCAGGACCCCAGGCAGGCCGGTCCCGAGGCCCACGTGGAGATGTACAAGTACCTGGTCCACGGGGACCGGTCGAAGCTGGACATCCACCCCACCGCGGTGGTCAACAACGCCCTGTTCAACGTCGGCTCGGGCACCATCACGGTGGGCGAGTACGCCTTCTTCGGCCACAACGTGTCGGTCCTCACCGGCACCCACGACATCAACACCTTCGGCCGCGAGCGCCAGCTCGCCATCCCCCGCTCGGGGCGAGACATCGTCATCGGCGAGGGGGCGTGGGTGGCCAGCAACGCCATGGTCCTCGGGCCGTGCGTGATCGGTGCCAACGCCGTGGTCGGCGGCGGCTCGCTGGTCATGGGCGACGTCGAGCCCTACACGATCGTGGCCGGGTCACCGGCCAGGGTCCTGCGCACCATCCCCCACGACGACCAGCCCGGCTGACCGGTCAGCGGGGCTGCCGCGGGCCTAGGCGAGCGGCATGAGGGCGATGCGGCGGCGGGTCTCGCCGCCGATGCGGTTGGTGTCGCTGCCGACCCAGAGGCCCCGGGAGGTGACGTAGAGGTCCTTGCCGCCGACGCCGCGGTCCTTGGTCGGGTTCCAGGGCAGGGCCAGGCCGGTGGACGGGTTGATGGCGCCGATGCCGGGGCGGCTGACCGCGCCCGGGCCGGCGGCGTTGGAGCCCTGGGGGTTGTCCAGCCAGCGCTGGTGGCCCTGGACGTAGACGGCCACGTCGGTGGCGGCCACCGAGTGCAGGGTGTCGCCGCCGGTGTAGTTGATCCAGGTGGGGGCCGACGGGCTGGTGATGGCGGTCTCGAACCGCGCGGTGGCGTCGCACAGGTCGCGTCCGACCCCGCCGGCCTGCGGGATGAAGCCGGTCGACACGAACGCGAACCACGACCCGTCGGGCGAGAAGTCGACGTCGCGCATGTAGTCGGGCAGGCTCCCGGCCCGGCACAGGTTCTGCAGCGGCGGGTAGTACCAGGGATTGACCGTCCCCGAGGTCGCGCCGAGCGTCAGCATGAACGCCCGGTAGCGGGTCTGGCCGCCGACCGAGGTGAAGTTGCCCACCGCCACCAGCCGGGTCCCGGCCGGGTTGACAGCGAAGCGGTAGACCTCGACCGGCCCGGCGTTGGCGGTGACGCTGCCGCTGATCGAGAGGTTCAGGTAGCCGGTGTTGGCCCCGGTGGCCGGGTTGACGGCCCGTAGCTTGCCAGGGAAGGTGCCGCCGGCGATCAGGCGGCCGCCGACCAGGGCGAGCTCGGTGACATTGCCGGAGGCGAGGCTGGCGTTGAACGCGCTGTCGACGGCCCCGGTGGCCGGGTTGAGCTTGGCCACCCCGCGCCGGGCCACACCGTTGACGGATGTGAAGGTCCCGCCGATCCAGAGGGAGGCGCCGTCGCTGGCCATCGCCCAGACCTCGCCGTTGACGGTGGGCGCGAACGAGGTGATCACGCCGCTGGTGGCGCTGAAGGCGACGATGTTGCTGCGCGCGAAGGTCCCGCCCGGGCTGACCCCGGCCGGGGTGCTGACCGAGCTGAACGCCCCGCCGGCGTACATGGTCCCGCCGACCTGGGTGAACTTGTACACCGCGCCACTGGCCACGTTCGGGGTGAAGTTGGCCGGGTTGGCGCTGACCACGGTGCCGAGCGCGATCGAGGCCGAGGCGACGGCCGGGACGGCGGCCAGGACCATGCTGAGGCCGAGCGCGACCAGCATGGTACGAGGCGTGCGCTTGCTGAACGGAACCAAGTTGGCTGCCCCTTCGCTCCCAGGATGGTGTCCCACCGGCGTGGTGTCCCCCGGGCACGATGGGATGTCGGCGCGGATCCTATCCAGTTCCGGCGATCGGTGGATCACGCGGTTGAACTACGCTGGGCCGGGCGTTCGGGCAGCCGGTCACCGCTGGTCAGGAGGGATGTCATGCGGATCCTGCTCGCCGCCCTGAACGCCCCGAAGGGCGACCTCGACGGCAACCTGGCGTCGCATGCGGCCATGCTCGAGCAGGCCAGGGTCCAGGGCTGCCAGGTCGCGGTGTTCCCCGAGCTCTCGCTCACCGGGTCGGTCGACCCGCGCCGGCACCCCGAGCGGGCGCTGACCGTCGACGCCGAGCCGGTGGGGGCGCTGCTGGAGGCGACCTCGCGGACGGGCGTGGCCGCGGTGTTCGGCATCGCCGAGCGCGCCGGGCCGCTGTTCCACATCGCCCAGCTGTACGGCCACGACGGCCGCCTCGGCGGCGTCTACCGCAAGCGCCACCTGGGCGAGGGCGAGGAGGGCTACCAGCCCGGCCACGACACCGGGGTGTTCCAGCTCGGGGCGGCCCGGTTCGGGGTCGCCCTCTGCGCCGAGGGCGGGGTCGACTTCCCCTGGTCGGATGCGGTCGCCGGCGGGGCGTCGGTGGTGCTCTTCTGCTCGGCCCCCGGCCTGTACGGCCGCCGCACCGACGAGCGGGGCTGGCGCGACGGGCATGCCTGGTGGCTGTCCCGCGGCCTCGGGGACGCCGCCCGCCACGCCCGCCGCCTCGGCGTGCCGGTGGCCATGACCACCCAGGCCGGGGCGACCGAGGACGAGGACTTCCCCGGGCTGGCCGCGCTCGTCTCCCCGGACGGCCAGGTGGCCAGGCTGCCCGACTGGCGGCCGGGGAGCCTGGTCGTCGAGGTCGCCGCCGACGTCACCGTCCACCCGGTCCGCGAGGCCGTCCGCTGCCTGCTGGTCGACCCGGCCGGCCGGGCGCTCCTGGTCCGCTACGCCGACCCGCGGGCCCCGGCCAGCTGGTGGGGCGTGCCCGGCGGGGGGCTCGACCCGGGCGAGGACCACCTGGCCGCGGTGCGCCGCGAGCTCAGGGAGGAGCTTGACCGCGACGAGCTCCGCGTCGGCCCCTGGATCGGCCGGCGCTGCCACACCTTTTGGCTGGGCCGGTGGATGACCCAGCGCGAGCGGTGGCTGCTGTGCCGGGCCGAGCCGTTCGAGGTCGACCCGGCCCACGTCAGCTCACTGGCGGCCGAGAGCATTGCCGAGCTGCGCTGGTGGTCGGCCGACGAGCTCCGCGCCTCGGCGGCCGTGGCCACCCCCCGCGACCTGCCCGGCCTGCTGGACCGGGTCGCCCGCGGGGACCTCCCCGGCCCCGACGAGGACCTTGGCGTCTAGCCGGCGCCGAGCCCCTCGCGGTCGCGCCGGGGGAGCCGGGCCACCACCAGCTCCCAGGAGTGGTCGACCAGCTCGGTCAGCTCGTCGCCGGGCACCGACCCGTCCAGCTGGACCGTGTTCCAGTGCCGCTTGTTCAGGTGATAGCCGGGGGTGACGGACGGGTAGCGCTGGCGCAGGGCCTCGGCCAGGGTGGGGTCGCACTTCAGGCTGACACTGCCTGGCTGGCCGCTGAGGGCGCAGATGGCGAAGACGCGGCCGCCGACCTTGAACACGGCCACGTCGTCGCCAAAGGGGTAGTCCTCGACCGCCCCCGGCCGGTCGTTCAGGTAGCGGAGCATGCGGTCCCGGTCCATCCGTCCCCTCGCGGCAGCGTGTCCTCACCCGTCGAAGGATCTTCCCACGGGGCGTGGACAGGGCGTGGACAGGCCCCGGATGCTGTCGTGGGCGGCGGGTTAGCATTGGCGCCGCCGAGGGGGGTGGAGGACGCCATGGACTGGGACAGGGACAGGGATCTGGACGGCGTGCCCGACTGGCAGGAGGACGAGAACTACGCCGACGAGGCGCCGATCGCCGGCCCCGGAAGCCCGCGGGCCCGCATGCGCGGCGGCGGCTGCGCCCTCCCCGTCGCGCTCCTGCTGAGCGGGGTCGCCGTGGCCGCCCGCCGGGCCAGCCGGGGCCGGTCCTAGCGGCGGAGCTCCAGGAACGGGACCAGCTGCTCGGCCGGGGTCATGGAGCCGTGGTGGCCGGTGAGGAGGGCCTGGGTCGGGTCGACCTCGCGCTGGACGACGCCGATGGGGCCGTGGGCGGCGGCGACGACGTCGCCGATGCGGGAACGGGCGTCGTCGGAGACCTCAGGCCCGAACCAGCCGGCGGTGATGGCCTCCTCCCCGGGGACGACCCACATGGCATGGCCGAGCAGGCCCCGCCAGCTGGCCAGGACATCGTCGGCGGCGCCCCGCTGGGTGTGGACATGCCTGGCCCTGGCCTCGCCGGCCAGGAGGCGGACCCCGGCGGCCAGCTCCGGCTGGTCGGCCAGGTCGACCCGCTCGGCGGGGCGGAGGTCGACCATGCCGTGGTCGCCAGTGACGAACAGGGCGGCGTCGCCGGGCAGGCGCTCGGCGATCTGGTCGACCAGCCGGTCGATGTGGGCCAGCTCCAGGCGCCAGGCCTCGGCCCCGGCCCCGCGGACGTGCCCGGTACGGTCCAGGTCGGGATGGTAGAGGTAGACCAGGCTGCGCCGGCCCCTGCCGAGACCGCGCAGGGCCCCGGCGGCCTGGTCGCCGAGGGAGTGGGTGCGCCAGTAGTCGCCACCGCGCAGGGCGGCCCTGGTGAAGCCGGAGGTGGCGTACTCGCCCGCCCCGACCAGAGTGACCTCGACCCCGTCGGCGGCCGCGGCCTCGAAGGCGGTCGGCTCGGGCTGGGCCCGCTCGGGCACGACCCGGTCGCGCAGGTCCCGTGAGCCGCCGAGGCCGTACGGGGACCAGCGCAGGCAGTTGAACGCCCGGTCCATCCCGGGCAGGGCGATGGTGTAGCCGACCAGGCCGTGGCGGCCCGGCGGGAGCCCGGTGCCGATCGAGGCCAGGCTGGTCGCCGTGGTCGACGGGAACCCGGTGGTCACCGGCCCGCCCCGCTCGGCCGCGGCGGCCAGGACGGGGGCGGCCCGGCGGTTGGCCAGCAGCAGCTCCCAGCCGAGGCCGTCGGCCACCAGCAGGCAGGCCCGGCGCAGCGGCTCCACCCCGAGCGGGTTGGAGAACCCGGGCACGTCCAGGGCGGCCAGCAGCGACGGCATCAGGTCGGCCAGCGAGGCCTCGCCGTAGCGGGGGAGCGGCGGCGGGGGAGGGCCCGTCTCGCCGGGCGCCGCCGGAGCCGAGGTGCTCATGGCCGCAGGGTACTCGACGCCCAGCCGGGGCCGCCTTCGTAGACTGGAGGGGACGACGTCGAGCGAGAGGCGGGACGACATGGCCGAAGTGACCAGGACCGAGCAGGAGTGGCGCGAGCAGCTCAGCCCCGACCAGTACCGGGTGCTGCGCGAGGCCGGGACCGAGCCGCCGTTCACCGGCAAGTACACCTACTCCAAGCAGGACGGCGTCTACCGCTGCGCCGCCTGCGGCAACGAGCTGTTCCGCTCCGACGCCAAGTTCGACTCCGGCACCGGCTGGCCCAGCTTCACCGAGCCGGCCAACGCCACCGGGGTCGAGCTGCGCTCTGACCACAGCCACGGCATGGTCCGCACCGAGGTGGTCTGCGCCCGCTGCGGCTCCCACCTGGGCCACGTGTTCCCCGACGGCCCCGGCCCCACAGGCCAGCGCTACTGCATCAACTCGCTGGCATTGGACCTCGACCCCGAGGCCTCGTAACGCGGGCGTCCTCCCCGGGGTCGGTTAGGATGCGCCGTCCCCGAGACGATGGAGGAACAAGGGTTGGCGGAGGAGCGGCGGGAACAACGCGACCAGCCGGCCTACAACGTCCTCAAGACCTGGGCGTTCGACGACTGGGGCCTGTACGGGCGGGGGGACGAGCTGCTGGCCAGGGCGCTGGCCCGGCATCCGCGGGTGGGGCGGGTGTTCCACGTGCAGCCGCCGTTCGACCCGGCCGAGCTGCGCAGCCGCTTCCGCGACCCCCGCTGGGAGCAGGACATGGAGGGCCAGCTGCGCCGGCTCAAGGGGGTCGAGGACGACGGGGTCTACCTGTTCGCCCCGACCAGCCAGCCCGACCGGCGCGAGGCCGCCCTTGACGCGACCGTGGCCATGCTCGAGCGCGAGGGGGCCTTCTCCAGGCCGCTGGTGATGCTGCACGGCCTGGCCCACCCCTTCGCCGGGGAGCTGGCCAGCCGGCTCGGCGGCCGGGGCGTGACCAGGCTGGCCATGGTCCGCCGCGACGCCCGCGCCCCCTACCCGGTCGACGCCGACGAGCGCCAGGCCCTCGACGACGTCTACAAGACCCAGCTGTCCGGGGCCGACCTGGTCTGGGCCGGCACCGGCGAGCTCCGCGAGGAGCTGGCCGCCCTCAACCCGCGGACCGTGCTCCACCCGGTCGGGGCCGACCAGGGACTGGCCGGCGGCACGCCAGCGGCCGAGCTGGCCGGGCTGCCCCGGCCGCTGATCATCTACGCCGGCTCGATGCGGGCCTACCTGAACGTCGGCCTCATCCGGGGCACCGCCGACCGGCTGCGGGAGGCGAGCTTCGTGTTCGTCGGCCCGGCCGCCGACTTCCTCCAGCCGCTGGTCACCGGCTTGCGCAACGTCCACGTGATCGGCCCCCGGCCCTACCGGCTGCTGCCCGACTACCTGGCCGCGGCCGACGTGGCCGTCGCCCCCCACCAGGTGGCCCCGGCGACCCGGGCGGTGGTGCCCGAGAAGCTGTTCGGCTACCTGGCCGCCGGGCTGCCGGTGGTCACCACCGAGATCGCCGGGGCGGCCGAGCTGCGCCGGCTGGTCTGGATCGCCAGAGACCCCTCGGAGTTCGCCCGGGCCATCCAGGGGGCCCTCAAACGCGACCGGGAGCGCCGCCGGGCCCTGCGCCAGGCCGCGGTCGGCCCCCTGTCCTGGGACGCCATCGCCGACCACACGCTGGCCAGTGTTGACGCCGTCCGGGCGGGCGCCGACCTGCCCGACCCGCCCGAGCTGAAGCTCCCGGCGATCCCCGGGTTCCTGGCCCGCTGAGTAGCCCGCGCCGCCGTCCCTGCCCAACCAGGGCAGAGATGGCATGCTTGAGCTTCGCGAACCAAGGAGCGCCTGTTGCCCGACGACCAGGGCCAGTCCGACCGTCCGGAGTGGCTGACCAAGTCGACCACCCCGACCTTCTGCTACCGGCACCCGGACCGGCAGACCGGGCTGCGCTGCTCGCGCTGCGAGCGCCCGATCTGCGGCGAGTGCGCCAACCCGGCCCCGGTCGGCCAGCTCTGCCCCGACGACGCCCGGGCCACGGTCCGGGCCCGCGGCCTCCCCGGCACCGAGCGGCCCCTGGCCACCTGGACCCTGCTCGGCATCAACACCTTCATGCTGCTCGCGGCCGCCCTGCTCACGGGCAGCGGGTTCGGGCTGCTCGACCCGTCGGCCAGCGCGCTGTGCCGGCTGGGGGCGCTGAACGCCGCCGCCATCGCCGAGTCCGGGCAGTGGTGGCGCCTGCTGACAGTGATGGTGCTGCACGGCGGGCTGCTCCACTGGGCGTTCAACAGCTGGGCCCTGTGGGCGTTCGGGCCCACCCTTGAGCGCCTGCTCGGGCGGGTCCGCTTCGTCGCCCTGTACGTCGGCACCGGCCTGGTCGGGGCCGGGGCCAGCTTCGCCTTCAACCAGACCACCCTGGGCGTCGGGGCCTCGGGGGCGATCTTCGGCCTGCTGGGGGCCCTGGTCGCCTACTTCTTCCGGCGCCGCCGCGAGGGCGGCTCGGCCCCGCTCCAGAACCTCCTGCTGGTGCTGCTGCTCAACCTGTTCATCGCCTCCCGCAACCCCAGCATCGACAACCTGGCCCACATCGGCGGGTTCCTGGCCGGGCTGACGGCCATGGGCCTGTACGACGCGGTCGCGCCGAGCAACCGCGGCCTCAGGGCGGCCGCCCTGGCCGTGCCCTTCCTGGCCGGGGTCGTGCTGGCCGTGCTCGGGGTGGCCAACTACCCGCCCGGCAGCGGCCTCACGTGCGTGGGGGCTTGAGCGACCCGTCGCCGGCGTCGACCGGCTCCTGGTCGGCCCGGGTCCTGAGATAGAGGGCGTTGCACATGCCGATCAGGTAGGGGTCGGCCAGGGCGAGCAGGATCGACAGCACGGCCAGGACCCAGAACTCGACCACCAGGCTGGCCAGGACCAGCCCGCTGGCCTGGAGCAGCCCGATGAGCAGGCACAGCGGGAAGTGGGCCGAGGCCACCCGGTGGGAGACGCTGGCCGCCTGCCGGACCTTGCGCTCGCCGCCGAGCACGACCCGCTGCATCAGCACGGCCAGGAAGGCGAAGGCGAACCCGAACAGCGGCCACAGCCCGATGGCCAGCTTGGTCTGCTCGGACTCTGGCAGCGGCCCGCTCTCGCGCGACCCGAACAGCAGCAGCCCCACCGTCAGCGCCGCCAGCAGGTAGAAGGCGCGTAGCAGACCAGCCCGGACGCCGGGGCCGATGGTGCGCCGCATGGTGGCCAGGGCCGCCGCCGCCGGCGTGGGCGAGGGCGCCGGGTCGATGGCGCTGGCCAGCCAGGACACCAGGAACAGCTCGACCAGCAGCCCGGCGGCCAGCAGGACAACGGCCAGGGGCACGGCCACCAGTGGTTCGTCGGGCTCGAGGAACACGGGCAGCCCGCCAACGACCACCGCGAGAACGGCGGCCAGGGGCCGGCGCCGGTACTGGCGCCAGGCGTCACGGAGGACGGCGACGAACATGAGGGGGCCTATCCTACGGGTATGACCACCGCCGCCGAGCTGCCCCGGCTGACCTCTCTCTCGCACGGGGCCGGCTGCGCCTGCAAGCTGCCCCTGGCCACCCTGGAGCGGCTGATGGCCAGCGTCGGCCAGGGGCTGGGCGGCGCGGCCGACGCCAACCTGCTCGTCGGGGCGGCCGAGGGCGACGACGCGGCCGTGCTCCGGCTGGACGACGAGCGGGCCCTGGTGCTGACCACCGACTTCTTCACCCCCATCGTCGACGACGCCCGCGACTGGGGCCGGATCGCCGCCGCCAACGCCCTCTCCGACGTCTACGCCATGGGGGGCCGGCCCCTGATCGCCCTCAACCTGACCGCCTGGCCGGCCGACCTGCCGGTGGAGCTGCTCGCCGAGGTGCTGCGGGGCGGGGCCGAGGTGGCCGGCCAGGCCGGCTGCCCGGTGGTAGGCGGCCACTCGATCGACGACCCGGAGCCCAAGTACGGCCTGGCCGTGGTCGGGCTGGCCGACCCGGACCGGCTGCTGACCATCGCCCGGGCCCGCCCCGGGGACCGGCTGGTGCTGACCAAGCCGCTCGGCACCGGGGTGGTGGCCACCGCGGTCAAGCGGGGCCACCCCGACCCGGCCACGGTCGCGGCCGCGGTCGCCGCCATGACCACCCTGAACCGCGACGCCGCCGAGGCCGCCCTGGCCGCCGGGGTCGAGGCGGCCACCGACGTGACCGGGTTCGGGCTGCTCGGCCACCTCCACCGGATGCTGCGGGCCAGCGGGGTGTCCGGGCAGCTCCACGCCGCCCGGGTGCCGTTCCTGCCCGGGGCGGCCGAGCTGGCCGGAGCCGGGTTCGTCTCCGGCGGCACCCGCAACAACGAGGCCTACCTGCGTGACCACGTCCAGCTGGAGCAGGGCCTGCCCGCGGTGGTGGCCACCCTGCTGCACGACGCCCAGACCTCGGGCGGCCTGCTGCTGGCGGTGGCCCCCGAGCGGCTCGGCGGCCTGGTCGCCGACCTCCGCGGCCGGGGGATCGAGCCGGCGGTGATCGGCCGTGTGCTGGACGGCCCCCCCGGGCGGATCGGGGTGCGGCGGCTGCCGTCCGGCTGACGGCCGAGGGCGGTCATGGTCGGGGGCCAGCCCCGGCTGCTACCCTCGGTCACCAGGAGGAAAGGCGATGCTGCGGATCGACGACGACCAGTACCAGGCCCTGGTGGCGCACGCCAGGGCCGAGTACCCGAACGAGGCCTGCGCGCTGCTTGGCGGCCGCGACGCGTCGGTCGAGCGCGTCTACGCCCTGCCCAACGCCGAGGCCAGCCCGACCTTCTACGTGGTCGAGCCCAAGGCCCAGCTGCGGGCCATGACCGAGATGGACGACCTCGGCCTCGACCTGGTCGGGATCTTCCACTCGCACGTGGCCACCGAGGCCTACCCCTCCCGCACCGACGTCGAGCTGGCCGCCTACCCCGACGCGGCCTACCTGATCCTCTCCCTGGCCGACCAGGACGCGCCCGTGCTGCGGGCCTTCCGCATCCGGGACGGCCGGGTCGACGAGGAGGAGCTGGAGCGGCGGACCGCCGGGGTGGCCGGATGAGGCCGCCCGCCGATGGCCTGGCCTGCCCGGTCTGGCACCGGCAGGGCCCGGCCGCCCGCTACGGCCGATGTCGGTCCCGGCCGTCCACCGGCGCCTGAGCACCGGCGCCCCCCGTGCTCCCGCTCCACGCGAACCCGCTTTCAGGAGGCCTTGATGGCCGTTGAAGTCCGTATCCCGACGATCCTGCGCAAGCACACCGGCGGCGAGAAGGCCGTCTCGGCCGACGGCGACACCGTCCGTGACCTGCTCGGCGACCTCGACCGCCGCTACCCGGGGATCGCCGGGTCGCTGCTCAACCAGGACGGCTCCCTGCACCGCTTCGTCAACGTCTACGTCAACGACGAGGACGTCCGGTTCCTGGGCGCGCTCGACGCCAAGCTGGCCGACGGCGACGTGGTCGCGATCCTCCCCGCGGTCGCTGGCGGGGGGAAGGGCTAGGCGCGCGATGCGGCACGAGGACCTGGCCGACGCCATCGGCAACACCCCCCTGGTCGGGCTGCCTCGGCTGTCGCCCCGGTCCGGCGTGCGCCTCTGGGCCAAGCTGGAGGGCAACAACCCGACCGGCAGCGTCAAGGACCGGATCGCCAGGGCGATGGTCGACGACGCCGAGAAGTCCGGGAAGCTGGCCCCGGGCGCGACCCTGGTCGAGCCGTCCAGCGGCAACACCGGCATCGCCCTGGCCCTGGTGGCCCGGGTCCGGGGCTACCGGCTGGTCGTGGTCATGCCCGAGAACACCTCGGCCGAGCGCCGCCAGCTGCTGGAGCTGTACGGGGCCGAGGTGGTCAGCTCGCCCGCCCCCGGCGGCTCCAACGGGGCCATCGCCCGGGCCGAGGAGCTGGCCGCCGAGCACCCCGACTGGGTCATGCTCTACCAGTACGGCAACCCGGCCAACGTCACCGCCCACTACGAGACCACCGGCCCGGAGATCTGGCGCGACCTGCCCGAGGTGACCCACTTCGTGGCCGGCCTCGGCACCAGCGGCACCCTGGTCGGGGTCGGGCGCTACCTCAAGGAGCAGAACCCGGGGGTTCAGGTGGTCGCGGCCGAGCCCGAGTACGGCGACCTCGTCTACGGGCTGCGCAACCTGGACGAGGGGTTCGTGCCCCCGATCTTCGAGGAGGGCGTGCTCGACCGGCGCATCAAGGTCGGCTCGCACGACGCCCTGGCCAGGACCAGGCAGCTGGCCGCGACCGAGGGGGTGTTCGCCGGCATCTCCACCGGGGCCATCCTGCACGTCGCCCTGCGGGTGGCCGAGCGGCTGGAGCAGGCCGAGATCGTCGTCCTGGCCCCCGACGGCGGCTGGAAGTACCTCTCCACCGGGGCCTACGGCGCCGACCCGGTGGCCGCCGAGGCCGGTCTCCGGGGCCAGCTCTGGGCCTGACGGCCGGGCGGCTCGCCCGGCTGCGGTATCGTCCCGGCATGGACGCGCGACCCATCGGCATCTTCGACTCCGGGGTAGGCGGGCTGACCGTCGCCCGGGCGGTGATCGATCTCCTTCCGCACGAGTCGGTGATCTACTTCGGGGACACGGCCCGGTTCCCCTACGGGCCCCGGTCCCAGGCCCAGGTGCGGACCTTCGCCGAAGAGATCATGGACCTGCTGGTGGCCGAGGACGTGAAGCTGGCCGTGGTCGCCTGCAACAGCGCCTCGGCGGCCGCCTTCGACGAGCTCAAGGCCGCCTACCCGCTGCCGGTGGTCGAGGTGATCGAGCCGGCCGTGCGGGCGGCGGTGCGCCTCACCCGCAACCGCACGGTGGGCCTGATCGGCACCGAGGGCACGATCCGCTCCGGCCGCTACCGCGAGGCCATCGAGGAGACCCACGAGAACGTCACCCTGGTCGCCCAGGCCTGCCCCCGGTTCGTCGAGTACGTGGAGCGGGGCGAGACCACCGGCCCGGAGATCCTCGAGCTGGCCCGCGGCTACCTGGCCCCGCTGCTGGCCGCCGAGGTCGACACCCTGATCCTCGGCTGCACCCACTACCCGCTGCTCACCGGGGTCATCGGCTACCTGGTCGGCCCGGACGTGTTCCTGGTCAACTCGGCCGAGTGGACCGCCCGCAGCGTCTTCGCCGAGCTGACCAGGGCCGACCTGCACGCCCCCTACGGGGCCCGGCCGGCCCACCGGTTCCTCGCCTCCGGCGACCCCGACGAGTTCCGCCGCCTCGGGGCCCGCTTCCTCGGCCCCGAGGTCGGCCTGGTCGAGCGGCGCAGCGCGGCCGTGCCGGTCGAGGCCGAGGCATCGTGATCCAGCTCACCATCCTGGGCAGCTCCGGGACCTACCCGGCCGCCGGCCGCGCCTGCTCCGGCTACCTGCTGGAGGCGGGCTCCGGCGACCAGGCGACCCGGGTCTGGGTCGACGCCGGCCCCGGCACCCTGTCCAACCTGCTCCGGGTGGCCGAGCTGCCCACCCTTGACGCCATCTGGATCAGTCACCTGCACGTCGACCACGTCGGCGACCTGCTGGCGGCCAACTACGCCCTGCGCTACGGCGACTTCGAGCCGCCGCCGGCCCCGGTGCCGGTGTTCGGCCCCGCCGACTGGGTCAGCCACGTGCGGCCGTTCCTGTCCACCGGCGAGAGCGAGCCCATCGACGGCACCTTCGAGGTCCACGACCTGCACGACGGCGAGCAGGTCGACATCGGGCCGCTGCGGCTGGAGGCGGTGGCCACCCTCCACTCGGTGGAGACCTACGGCCTCCGGGCCAGCGCCGGCGGCCGCACCCTGGCCTACTCGGCCGACTCGGGGCCGTGCGACGCCCTCGGCCGCCTGGCCGACCAGGCCGACCTGTTCGTCTGCGAGGCCGCCTGGCCAGTGTCGCCGAAGGGTGTCCCCCCGATCCACCTGACCCCCCAGCAGGCCGGGGAGTGCGCGGCCAAGGCCAGGGCCAGGCGGCTGCTGCTCACCCACCTGCGCCCCGGCGGCGATCCCGCGGCCGCCACCGCCCGCGCCGCCGAGGCCTACGGCGGCCCGGTGGGCGTGGCCACCGAACTGGAGGTTCACCGCATCTGATGGCCAGAAAAGACGGTCGCGCCCCCGACCAGCTGCGCCCGGTCACGATCACCCTCGGCTGGCAGGAGACGGCCTTCGCCTCGGCGCTGGTCGAGCTGGGCCGGACCAAGGTGGTGTGCGCGGTCAGCTACGAGGACCGGGTGCCGCCGTTCCTGCGGGGCAGCGGCAAGGGCTGGGTGACCTCGGAGTACGCCATGCTCCCGGGGGCGACCGGCGAGCGGTCGGGCCGCGAGGTCTCCAAGGGCCGCCCGGGCGGCCGCACCCACGAGATCCAGCGCCTGATCGGCCGTTCCCTGCGGGCGGTCACCGACACCAAGGCGTTCGGGGAGTCGACCCTGTGGGTCGACTGCGACGTCCTCCAGGCCGACGGCGGCACCCGCTGCGCCTCCATCACCGGCGCCTGGGCGGCCCTGTTCGCGGCCAGCCACCGGCTCATGCAGGAGAAGCGGGTCAAGTCGTTCCCGCTCCGCGACCACGTGGCCGCGGTCAGCGTCGGGATGGTCGACGGCACCCCCTGCCTCGACCTGCCGTATGAGGAGGACGTGCGCGCCGAGACCGACATGAACGTGGTCATGACCGGGCTCGGCGGCCTGGTCGAGGTCCAGGGCACGGCCGAGCGGGAGCCGTTCAGCCGGGCCGAGCTGGACACCCTGCTCGACCTGGCCTCCGCCGGCATCGCGTCGCTGGTCAAGGCCCAGAAGCAGGCGCTCGGGCCGATGCTGGAGCAGGCGGCCATCCCGCCCCTGCGCCGCCTCGCCCTCGGCCCGGCCTCGCTCGACCTGGCCGACGGCCGCGCCGGCTAGTGCCGATTCACCGGGGCACCCCTCCGGGGTTCCCCGGACCCCTCCGGCCGCGCCTCCTGCTGGCCAGCGCCAACCAGGGCAAGCTGCGTGAGCTGCGGACGATCCTGGACGGGTTGCCGGTGGAGCTGGTCGGCCTGGCCGAGGCCGGCCTCGGCGAGCCGCCCGAGGTGGAGGAGACCGGCGACACGTTCCTGGAGAACGCGCTGCTCAAGGGGCGGGCCTATGCCGCCTGGTCGGGGCTGGCGGCGGTCGCCGACGACTCCGGCCTCGAGGTCGACGCCCTCGGCGGCGCCCCCGGGGTCCGCTCGGCCCGCTACGCCGGCCAGAGGGCCGGCGACCAGGCCAACCTGGACAAGCTCCTGGCCGCCCTCGCGGGGGTGCCGCCGGAACGGCGCACGGCCCGGTTCCGCTGCGCCGCCGTCCTGGTCGACCCGGCGGCGGGGGAGTGGCACGCCGAGGCGGCCTGGGAAGGGCGGCTGCTGGATGCACCGCGGGGGAGCGGCGGGTTCGGCTACGACCCGGTGTTCCTGCCTGACGGCTGGGAGCTGACCAGCGCCCAGGTCGACCAGGCGACCAAGGACGCCGCCTCCCACCGCGGCAAGGCGTTCCGGGCCCTCCGCCCGGCGATCGAGGCCTGGGCCCGCGACGCGAGCTAGGTTGACACCGTCTACCTGAGGTCGGTTCCGGGCCGCCGGTACCGTGGGGCCATGGACGGTATCCGGCTGGTCGCCAGTGACCTGGACGGCACCCTGCTCCTGCCCGACGAGACGGTCTCGGAGCGGACCCGGGCCGCCCTGGCCGCGGCCAGGGCCGCCGGCATCACGGTGGTGCTGGTGAGCGGCCGCCAGCCCCGCAGCCTCGGCCCGATCGCCGAGCGGATCGGGGTCGGGGGCATCGCCATCTGCGCCAACGGCGCGCTGGTCTGGGACCTGGACACCGGGACCATGGTCGACGCCACCCCGCTGGCCGCGGAGCTGGCCACCCGGCTGGTCCGCGCCCTGCGCGACGCCATCCCGGGGGTGCTGTTCGCGGTCGAGCTGGAGGGCGGGTTCGGCCGCGAGCCGGGCTGGGCCGAGGACCTGACCGCCGTCCGGCCCGAGGGCCTGGAGGCCGACGCCCTGGAGCTGATCACTGGTCCCGTCATCAAGCTGCTGGTCCGCCACCCCACCCTGGCCTTCGCCGAGCTCGCCGAGCGGGCCCGTCAGGCCGTCGGCGACGACGCCGTGGCCACCTGGGCCGGCCTGCAGCTGGTCGAGATCTCCGCCGCCGGGGTGACCAAGGCCTTCGCCCTGGAGCGGCTCTGCCGTCGCCTCGGGATCGACGCCTCCGAGGTCGTGGCCGTCGGCGACATGCCCAACGACCTGGCCATGCTGCAGTGGGCGGGCACTGCCGTGGCGGTGGCCAACGCCACCCAGGAGGTCCTTGACGCCGCCGACGAGGTGACCGCGGCCAACGTCGAGGACGGGGTGGCCCGGCTGCTGGAGCGGATCCTGGCCGCGAACGGCGCCCGGCGGCGGCCCTAGCGGGTCGCGTCCGCCGGCTCGGGGAACGGCGCCCGGAAGGTGAAGGCGTCCGCGGTCGGGCCCTTGCCGGCCAGGAGCTCGAGGCGGTCCCTGGCCTCGGCGACGGTCGGGATGGTGCCGGCCGGCACCCACCACAGAGCCAGGTAGGGGTCGGGCATGCGGTGGAACCAGGCCCGGCGGTGGCGCATCACACCCAGGTGCCGGCTGGCGTAGACGAAGGTGCGCAGCGCCTCCAGCGACGCCCAGACCGACAGGTTGACCATCACCCGGTCGTCCTCGAACGGCCGGATGGCGGTGGCGTCGCCATCCTCGGTCTGGAGCCGCCAGACGAACCCGGGGCTCTGGTCGGCCAGGGCGTTGAGCGGCTCCAGCTGGGCCACGAACCCGGCCAGCTCGGGCCCGTCCAGCGGGGCTCGGAGGGTGGCCACGTTGACCTGGGCCAGGTGGTGGGCTGCCATGGCCTCAGCCAACCACGGCCCCCGCCTCTATGTCAATCCTGATTGTCTTTAGAAGGGCCGGCCTGGGGCCGGTCGCTCACGGCCACGCAGCAGCGGCCCGGGGCCGGGTCCATGGCGGCCCGCCCGGCCCGCTCCCCGATCCCCTCCAGCAGCCCCTCGATCAGGCACAGGTTCATGGCGCAGACCAGCACCGGGTACTCGCCGGCGAGGTTGGCGAAAGGGCAGTTGCGCAGCCGCAGCGAGGGCCCGTCGCGGTACGGCTGGTACCCCCTGGCCGCCAGCACAGGCTCGATCTCCGTCTCGGCGGACGCCGTCACCGCTCGCCGGCCCGCCTGCTCGCCGGCCCGCCTGGCCGCCGCCTGGAGCTCCAGGTCGGCGCCGGTCTGCTCGACCGCCTCGGCCAGCAGGTGGGCGGCCGTCTCGTACGTCCGCGGGGGAAGGCTGGCCGCGACCTCGCCGCTGGCCCGCCGGTACAGCTTGGCCGGCCGCCCGGCGCCCGGGCCGCGCCGCGCCCCGAGCCGCCGGAAGCTCGCCTCCAGCAGCCCCGCCTCGACCAGCTTGTCCAGGTGGAAGGCGGCCAGGCCCCGCTGCACCCCGACCGCCTCGGCGGCCTGGTTGCGACTGACCTCGCCCCCGGCGCCGGCCACGTGCCCGTACAGGGCCCGGCGCACCGGGTCCCGGAGGAGCCCGATGGCGGCCAGGTCCCGGTCCGGGGGCATGATGTCCATGGCGGCCATTGTAAAGCCGATCGACGCTGCTCTTAGAAGCGCCCGTTCGCCCGGAAATTCCGCAAGTCTGCGCAGTTGTCGGTTACGGCGGTAACCACCAGACTCTGTGCCAATATGAGGGACAACAACGCCCGCCATCTCGCCACGCCGCTTCCGCTCCATCGCCGCTGGCAGCTCTGGACGGGCGTGGGTGTCGCCGTGCTGGCGGTCGTCACCGCGGCCGCCTGGATCCGGCCGCCGGCCGAGCCCGACCGGCCGCCGGCCGACATCTCGGTGACGGGCGCCGGCGCCAGCACGACCACGGCGGCCGGCGACACCACCGCCGCCCAGGCAGCGAACGCGGACGGGCCCAAGAACCTGCTGGCCAACGCCAGCTTCGAAGACGGCTCGCTGGGCTGGCAGCCGCTGGGAGGCGCCCACCTGACCAAGACGACCGAGGCCAAGGAAGGCGGCTACTCACTGCGGATCTCGGCCGGCCCCTCGGCCAGCGGGCCGGTCGGCATCACCGTCCCGGACGTGACCCTGACCAAGCTCGGCGGGCGCTACCACACCAACGCCTGGGTGCGGCCGTCATCGCCGAACACGACGGTGACCATCGGGCTGCGCGAGTACCGCCAGGGCAAGCCGATCCCGGGCTCCAACACCCTCGGCTGGACGGTCGAGCGCAGCGGCTGGCGCCAGTTCGGGGCGATCCACGTGGCCAGCCAGAAGGGGTCGCAGCTGGCGCTCGAGATCATGGCCCGCGACCTGCCCCCCGGCGGCTACCTCGACATCGACGAGGTCGTCCTCCACCTCCTGCCCAGCCAGTGACGGCACCCCATTGGAAGGAAGGCAGATGCGTTGGCTCAGGTTCTCCCCGGTCGCGGGCGTGGTGCTGGTGCTGGGGGTGCTGGGGGCCGGCCCGGCGGCCGCCCAGCCGGACCACCTCCACGCCGACCTCTCGCTGGTGGGCTGCGGGACCCTGCAGGCCACCGGGTTCGAGCTGCCCAAGCACACCAGGCTCGACCTCCGGTTCGAGAACGCGGCCAACGGCGCCCTGCTACACAAGGCGGCCATCACCACGGACGCTGACGGTTCCATGACCCTCAAGGCCAAGGTGCCCCTCACCGGGGTCAAGACCGTCCGCATGGAGGTCGGGCGGCCGGGCGCGGCCAAGCCGTTCGTGTTCTCCGAGATGACCCTGGCCGGGCCGTGCCCGCTGCCGTTCACCGGGCCGGCCCGGGCGCCGGCCCTGACGGGGCTGGCGCTCTGCCTGATCGTCGCCGGGTCCGTCCTGGTCCGCATGTCGGCCTATCGGGGACGGCACCGCGCGGTCGCGCGTCAGGCCCGGTGAAGGGGCGGCACCAGGCGCCCCCTCGTGCGCCTGGTGCCGCCGGCCCGGTCCGCGTGCGAGCGGGTCGCGCCACGTAGCATCCTGGGACCGGTCGGTCACGGAGCGAGCGTGGCCGTATCTCGATCCGGCCACGGAGGACCGACATGGACCTGGGTGCCTACCTGGACGCGGCCCGCGCCTTCGACCAGGCGTTCCGGGGCCGCTGGGAGCCGGTCGCGGCCGCCCCCGCGGCCGAGGTCGACCCAGGGCGGCTGGCCGCCGCCTGGGAGGAGTACACCGGCCGCCTCCAGGACAACTACCCGTTCTTCCACCCCCGCTACGCCGGCCAGATGCTCAAGCCGCCCCACCCGGTGGCCATGGCCGGGTACCTGGCCGCGATGACCGTCAACCCCAACAACCACGCCCTCGACGGCGGGCCGGCCACCGGGGCGATGGAGAAGGAGGTCGTCGGCGACCTGGCGGCCATGTTCGGCCTCCCCGACGACACCCTCGGCCATCTCACCTCCAGCGGCACCATCGCCAACCTGGAGGCGCTGTGGGTGGCCCGCCAGCTCGCCCCCGGCAAGGCGGTCGCCCACAGCCAGGACGCCCACTACACCCACGCCCGCATGTGCGAGGTGCTGGGCGTGGAGAGCGTGGCCGTGCCGGCCGACGCGGCCGGGCGCATGGACCTGGACGCCCTCGAGCCGCTGCTGGCGTCGGGCCGGGTGGGCACGGTGGTGCTGACCGCCGGCACCACCGGCCTCGGCGCCGTCGACCCGGTGGCCGAGGCCCTGGAGCTGCGGGACCGCTACGGCTGCCGGCTGCACGCCGACGCCGCCTACGGCGGCTTCTTCGCCCTGCTGGCCGCCGACGAGGACGGGGCCAAGCTGCTCGGGCCGGAGGTGGCGGCCCGGCTGCGGGCGGTGGGGGCGTGCGACTCGGTGGTGGTCGACCCCCACAAGCACGGCCTCCAGCCGTACGGCTGCGGGGCGGTGCTGTTCCGCGACCCGGGGGTCGGGCGGCTGTACCGCCACGACTCGCCCTACACCTACTTCACCTCCGACGAGCTCCACCTGGGCGAGATCAGCCTGGAGTGCTCGCGGGCCGGGGCGGCCGCCGGCGCCCTCTGGCTGACCCTGCGGGCCCTGCCCCTTGAGGCCGGCCAGGGCCTGGGCCCGGTGGTGGCCGGCGGCCTGCGGGCGGCCAGGGCGTGGGCCGAGCTGCTGGACGCCAGTGACGAGCTGGTGCTCTACCAGCCGCCGGAGCTCGACATCCTCGCCTTCTGGCCCCGCCCGTCCGCGCCGTCCTGCGCGGCCGTCGACGCCGCCTCGGCCGCCCTGCTGCGGGCGGCCATGGACGACCCGTCACCGGTGTACCTGAGCACCCTGCGCCTGGCCGCCGACCGGCTCCGCCGCCGCGACCCGGCCCTGGCCGCCGACGTCGGCGAGGCCCGGGTCCTGCGCAGCGTCCTGATGAAGCCCGAGCACGAG
>JASLIH010000512.1 GCA_030152105.1 Actinomycetes bacterium | reverse complement strand
GCTCGTACCCGGACCGCCGCCAGCGGCCGATCGGCGCTGGTCCCAGCGAGCAGCTGGTCGGGGTTGTCGCCGAGGTGGGCGAGGATGGCCTGGAGGTCGGCCTGGCTGAGCGGTCGTACCGATCCGCTGGGCCGATCCTCGTCGTCGAAGGGCCATGGTTGAGACCTGGCCATCGGGATGCTCCTTCCTGCCGGTGCTAGACATCCCACGGCTGGTAGGTGTCAAGCGGCGGCTGGCCGGGTGCGGTGCGACCAGGCCTTGCGTTCGTCGTAGCTGGTGCGGTGGCGGAGGCAGCCGTGCAGGATGCCGACCAGCCGGTTGGCCAGCGCCCGCAGGGCCTGGTGGTGGGTCGCGCCGCGGGCGCGCTGCTGGTCGTAGTAGGCCCGGGCGCCGGGTGAGCGGGTCAGGGCGCTGAACGCCCACCGGTAGCAGGCGTCGGCCAGGCGCTTGTTGCGGGCGACACGGGCCAGCACGACCTGGCGGGTGCCGGAGGCGCGGGTGACCGGGGCGGTGCCCGCGTAGGCCTTGCGTGCCTTAGGGTGACCGTAGCGGGTCGGGTCATCCCCGAACTCGGCCAGCACCCGGGCGCCGAGGACCACGCCGAGTCCGGGCAGACTACGCAGGATCTCGGCGTCCGGGTGTGCTTCAAAAGCCCTGGTCAGGTCATCTTCCAGGGCGGTGACCTGCTGGGTGAGCTCGGCGATGACCCCGACCAGGGCCGCGGTGACCTGCCCGTAGGCGGCCGCGACCACCGGCGGGGCGGCGAGCTGCGGCGCGGCCAGCGCCTGGCGGACCTGGCTGGCGCGCACGGCCAGGTTGCGTTGCCGGCCGGCGGCGCGCAGCAGCTTGGTCAGGTCGGCCACGCCGAGCGCGCGGCCCTGCGCGGGGGTCGGCGCCGCCGCCAGGACGGCAACGGCGTCGGGGCTGGCCAGGTCGGTGCCGAACGCTCCCAGCGCGCCGGGGTAGTACTCCCGCAGGGCGTTGCGGAGCTGGTTGACCTGCCGCTGCCGGGTCCAGACCAGGGCCTGGTGGGCGCGGGCCAGGACCTTGACCGCCTCCACGGTGGGGCTGTCGCCGGCGACGGGGCGGTGGTGGTGGCGGTCGGTACGGACCAGGTCGGCCAGGACGCGGGCGTCGCCAGGGTCGCTCTTGGCCCCGGAGGTGGTGTGCCGCTCGCGGTAGCGGCTGGCGGCCAGCGGGTTGACCCCGACGACCTGGTAGCCGGCCGCGACCAGCGCGCTGACCAGCAGGCCACGGTCGGTCTCGATGCCGGCCACCACGCTGGCAGGGTCGTCGGCGTGGTCGGCCAGCACGGCGTGCAGGGCCGCCAGGCCGCCGATGCCGTCAGGGATGCGGGTCGTGGCCAGGACACGACCCTCGCGGTCGAGCACGCACACGTCGTGGTGGTGCTCGGCCCAGTCGATGCCAACAAAGATCATCGGGCTGGTCAGCCTCCTTGCCGGTAGTCGGTCACGGGCGAGCCTGGGAGGCCGTCGGCGCGCTAATGGACCAGCGCTCGAGCGTCGGCGCGTCATCCCACCAGCCGTTGGGCACCTCCCACCGACCAGCCGGGGCACGATCTAGCACCAGGACTCAACCGCGTCCTGCCGGCAGGAGTGCTCACCAGCTGGCGGCATCGCAGCAAGACCCTACCCAGACCCCACTGCAGGCCCATTAGCCGGCGGCCCGCTCCGGGCCGCGCCGGCGTGCCGCCGCCCGCTCATCTCCGGCATGGACGGACGCTTGCTGACTGCGGTTGACGGGGGCTGGGTGGGTCGATGCCGTCCGCTCCTGGCGGGTGCGGGTGCGCGGGCGGTCCTTGGTCCGCTGGGCGGCGGTGCGCGCCTCTAGCCAGGCGGCCCGCTGGGTGGGCTCCCGCGGTGCCGGGCCCAGCGCCTGGTCGGGATCAGTGATCCCATAGCCGCGGCGGTAGTCCTCGATCGCGGCGGCGGCCTGCCGCCAGGCCCGCCGCCCCCTGGTCGACTCGGGCACCGGCCCGAGCTCCTGGCGCAAATAGGCGGGTCGGTCGTGCTCGGCGGCCACGCTGGCGGCGCGGCGCTGCCAGGCCAGCTCCCGCAGGACCTGCCGGTAGGTGGGGCCGAGGTGGGCATTGGCCTCCAGCCAGCCGGCCCGACGCTGCTGCTGCTGGCGCAGCTTGAGTTCGGTGGTGTGGGCGCGGTCGGCCTGCTGGCGGGCCACCGCTACCACCCCCGGTCCGGCGCCGGCCGGTCCGGCCCGCCACCGCAGGCGAAGCATCCCCTGGCCCTCACGCCCCTGGCCGTTCTTGGCGGTGAGCTGCTCCAGGGCCTGGTCGACCTCGGCCCGGCGGGCGCTGGCCCGCCCAAGCTCCCGCGCCCGATCTGGGGGGGCCTGGTCGAGCAGGCCCTGGAGCCGGTCCCGTTCGGCCCGCAGCTCTTTGGTCGACAGCCGGCGCAGGTCCAGCGTGCTGGGGGTGTCGATCGCCAGGGTCTGGTCGCCGGCGCGGGCCAGCGCCTGGGCGAGCTGGGTGTACCCATTACCAGGGTCGCGGTCGGGCAGGTCGAGTTCGGCCGGCTCTTGGGGTTCGGGCCCGACCACCGGGTACAGGGTGGTCTGGTGCCGGGCCCGGGACAGCTGCACATACAACCAGTTGCTGTCCTCGCCGCCGGTGACCCGGACCAGCGCCCGCCACCTGGTCAGCCCCTGGGCGCGATGCCCGGTGGTGGCATACGCCAGATCCACCCGCCGGTTGCGCTCGCTCCTGCTACGGCCGTCCAGGTACCAGGCCGGCAGGGTCACCTCCCGCCGATCCTTGCCGTCCAGGCGAATGGTCAAGCTGCGAGCATCGGCGTCAAGGGCGGTGATGGTGCCGCGGATGCCGTTGGCCACTCCCAGCTGGTTGATGGCGTTGCGTCCGCACACCACTTGGTCCCCGACCGCTAGCCTGCGGTCCTCGACCTGGAGGCGCTCGGGGCCGAGGCGGCCGCGGGCGGCCAGCAGCAGCTGACAGGCGCTGTTGAGCCGGTCGACCTCGGCCCGGCGGCCGGCCAGCACGATCACGTTCTCGGTGGGGTCGCGCTCGGCGTCCTGCCACGCCTGCCACCAGTCCTGCAGCAACGCGAGAGTGGCGGCCGGCTTGGACTCTGCGCAGACGACCCGGTCGTGGGCGCGGTAGGCGGCCACCGCCTCCTCCACCAGCCCGGACCGGACCAGCTCGAGGGCCTCCCGCTCCCAGGCCTGCTGCTGACGTCGGTTCTCGGTCAGCTCGGAGGCGCCCAAACGCAGGCGCAGGGCGCGGAAGCCGCCGCCGGCGTCGATCGCCGACAGCTGCCGGTCATCGCCAACCAGCACCACCTTGGCCTGCGCCTGCTCCGCATGCTCAAGGAGGCGGGCCAGCTTGCGGGAGCCGAGCATGCCGGCCTCATCCACCACCAGCACCGACCGCCCATCCAGCCGCTCCCGGCCGCGGTCGAGGTCGGCCAGGAGCCGGTCGCAGGTGGCCACCTCCTCGAACCCCTCAGCCTCCAGACTGACCGTGGCGATCCCGGTGGGGGCACAGGCCAGGGGCCGGTAGCCGTCCAGCTGCCAGGCATGCCGGGCCATCCCAAGGGCGAAGGTCTTGCCCGTCCCTGCCCGCCCCACCACCACCGCCACCCCGGCGCCGCCCTGGCAGACGTCGCGGATCATCGCCTGTTGGTCGGCGCCGGCGGTCTGATGCGCCCGGAGGGCGGCCCGGACGGCGTCATGGGACACCACAGTGGTCTGCTCACCGATCCGGTCGGTGGCGGCAGCGACCAGCCGCTGCTCGGTGGCCAGCAGCTCTGGGGTGGACCAGCGGCGCTCCTCCACCGCCCGCTCCGCCACCACGCTGACCGCCCGCGAGGCCAAGAACCGGTCGGCCAGCCCCTCGAGCTCGGCCCGGCTGGCGCCGGCGAGCTGGCCGACCGGTTTCTGGCCGAGCAGGCGGTGGCCATGGTGGCCGACCGGGCGGTGGAGGAGCGCCGTTGGTCCACCCCCGAACTTCTCGACGTGGAACAGCAGTTGGTCGCCTCGGCTGTCTGCCGGGTCGGTGAGGAGACGGCGGTGGTCCGCCATGACGCTGTGCGGGCGGCCCTCAAGGCGCACCCGACCGCCGGCGAGGACCAGGCCGGGATGGTGCGGGACGTCTGCCAGGGCGGCGCCGGCGTGGCCCTGGTGGTGGGGCGGGCCGGGACGGGCAAGACCTTCGCGCTCGGGATGGCCCGCCATGCCTGGCAGCTGGACGGCTACCGGCCCCTGGCCACCGCGCCCACCGGCATCGCCACCGTGTCGCTGGAGGCCGAGGGGTTCGAGGAGGTGGCCACCTGCGACCGGCTCCTGGCCGACCTCGACTGCGGGCGGGAGCGGCTGGATGGTCGGACGGTGC
>JASLIH010000489.1 GCA_030152105.1 Actinomycetes bacterium | reverse complement strand
GAGCCCCAGTAGACCGGGTTGCGGTCGAGGGTCAGGGAGCGACCCGGTCGGGCTGGGGTGGTCAGGCGGAAGGGGCCGTTCCCGACCGGCTGGGCCAGGTAGGCGGCTGGGTCGGGGCGGACCACCGCCGAGGGCAGAGGGGACAGGGGGAGGGCGGCGACCAGGGCGGGGAGGTCGGCGAACGGGTGGTCGAGCTGGACCACCAGGGTGGTCGGGTTGGGGGCCTCGAGGCCGGTGATCGAGCGGGCGCGGCCGGCGGCGAACGAACGGTAGCCGGTGACGGCCGACAGCAGCGTGCGGGCGGCTGGCGAGGGGGCGGGCTTGGTCTTCGGGTCGGCGAGACGCTGCCAGGCGAAGGTGAAGTCGGTGGAGCGGAGGGGGGAGCCGTCGGACCAGCGGGCCTCGGGGCGGAGGTGGAACTCCCAGCGGCGCAGGGCCGGGTCGCTGGTCCAGGAGACGGCGACGGCGGCGTGGACGGCGCCGGAGGGGTCGATGGTGGTGAGGCCGTCGAACAGGTTGCCGAGGACGACCTCGTCCTCGAGGCCTTCGGCCCGTGTCGGGTCGAGGGGCCCTGGGTCGAGCAGGGCGATGGCCAGGGTCCCGCCGCTCCGGCCCTGGCGCGCCGCTCCCCCGCCGGGCCCGCCGGAGTTGCCGGGGGCAGCCGACCCGCCGCCGTTCGTGCACCCGGCGACGACAACAAGGGCCACCACCACCAGCCAGCGAACCAGGGCCACGCGACCACCTGTGACCTGGCTGCGGTCCAGCACCGCCGGCAACCTCAAGGTCGCCCCGCAGCGCTGAAACCTACGCGCCGTCTCAGGCGTGCCTACGGCTGGAGCATGAGGGCGAGCAGGACGCTGGTGATGCCGAACAGGGTGGCGGCGGCGACGGTCAGGCGGTCGAGGTTGCGTTCGACCACGGTGGAGCCGCCGAGGCTGGTGTTCATGCCGCCGCCGAACATGTCGGACAGGCCGCCGCCGCGGCCGGCGTGGAGGAGGATGAACAGGATCAGGGTGAGCGACGCGATCACGTCGATGACGATCAGCAGCGGGATCATCGGGCAGTCCTTAGGCGCGCGGGGATGACCGGCAAGACCGGGCGAGTGTATCAGCGGGCGCGGCGGGCTGAGCCCTTGATGATCAGGGCGAACTCGTCGGCGTCGAGGCTGGCCCCGCCGACCAGGGCGCCGTCGACGTCGGGCTTGGTGGCCAGCTCCTCGGCGTTGGAGGACTTGACGCTGCCGCCGTACTGGATGCGGAGCTCGTCGGCGGCGGACTGGCCGACCAGGTCGGCGACGGTGGCGCGGATGACGGCGATCGTCTCCTGGGCGTCGTCGGCGGTGGCGGCGCGGCCGGTGCCGATGGCCCATACGGGCTCGTAGGCGACGACCAGGCTGGCCACCTGGTCGCCGCTGAGGCCGGCCAGGGAGCCGCGGATCTGGGTCTGGACGACCTCGGCGGTGCGGCCGGACTCGCGTTCGGAGAGGACCTCGCCGACGCACACGATGGGGCGCATGTCGGCCCCCAGGACGGCCCTGGCCTTGCGGTTGACCAGCTCGTCGTCCTCGCCCGCGTACTGGCGGCGTTCGGAGTGGCCGACGATCACGTACTGGACGCCCAGCTTGGCCAGCATCGGGGCCGAGATCTCGCCGGTGTAGGCGCCCTGGGGCTCGGGGTGGCAGTCCTGGGCGCCGAGGGCGATCGGCAGCTTGTCGCCGTCGATCAGGGTGCCGACGCTGCGGAGGGCGGTGAAGGGCGGGCAGACCGCGACGTCGACGGCGTCGGTGTCCTCGCGGCTCAGCGCCCAGGCCAGCTTCTGGGTCAGCTGGACGCCCTCCAGGTGGTTCTTGTGCATCTTCCAGTTACCGGCGATCAGCGGGCGGCGCGCCACGGCGGGCCCTCCTTCAGACGGGTGGGATGGCGGCGACGCCGGGCAGGGTCTTGCCCTCGAGCAACTCGAGGCTGGCCCCACCGCCAGTGGACAGGTGGTCGACCCGGTCGGCCAGGCCGAGCTGGGCCAGGGCGGCGGCCGAATCGCCCCCGCCGACCACCGTGTAGCCGTCGGCGGCGGCCACCGCCTCGGCGACCGCCTTGGTGCCGGCGGCGAACGGCTCCAGCTCGAACACGCCCATGGGCCCGTTCCAGAACACGGTGCGGGCCTCGGAGACGGCGACGGCGAACGTCTTGGCCGTCTCCGGGCCGATGTCCAGGCCCTTCCAGCCGGCCTCCATCCCGTCGGCGGGCACGGTGCGGGCCTCGGCGTCCGCGCTGACCTCGCGGGCCACGACCACGTCGGTGGGCAGCAGCACCGACTTGTGCTGGCTGGAGGCCGTCTCCAGCAGCTGGCGGACGGCCTCCAGCTGCTCGGGCTCGAACAGCGAGTCGCCGATCTCGTAGCCCTGGGCGGCCAGGAAGGTGAAGCACATGCCGCCGCCCACGACCAGACTGTCGACCCGGCCGAGGAGGTTGTCGAGCACGGCCAGCTTGTCGGAGACCTTGCTGCCCCCGAGCACGGCCGTGAACGGCCGCTCGGGGTCCTCCAGCAGCCGCGACAGCTCCTTGACCTCGCCGGCCAGCAGGAAGCCGGCGTAGGCGGGCAGCCGCTCGGCCACCCCGACCACCGAGGCGTGAGCCCGGTGGGCGGCCCCGAAGGCGTCGTCCACGTACAGCTCGGCCAGAGCGGCCAGCCGGTCGGCCAGCTCGGGGTCGTTCTTCTCCTCGCCGGGCTCGTAGCGGAGGTTCTGGAGCAGCAGCACCTGGCCGTCGCCGAGCGCCTCGGCGGCCTGGCGGGCCTGGTCGCCGGCGACGTCGTCGACGAAGGCGACCTCGACGCCGAGGCGCTCGGCCAGCACGGGCCGGACCGGCTCCAGGGAGTACTTGGGGTCGCGCCTGCCCTTGGGCCGGCCCAGGTGGGAGCAGCAGATCACCCGGGCACCGTGGTCCAGCAGCCACCGCAGGGTCGGGACGGCGGCCCGGATCCGCAGGTCGTCGGTGACCTCGCCGTCCTCCAGGGGCACGTTGAAGTCGTTGCGGACCAGCACCCTCCTGCCGGCGACGTCGGCCCGGTCGACCGTGCGCAGCTCCACCGGACTAGAGCTGCTGGCCGACCAGCACGGTCAGGTCGACAAGCCGGCTCGAGTAGCCCCACTCGTTGTCGTACCAGCCGAAGACCTTGGCCAGGTTGCCGTTGGCCTGGGTCAGGGGGGAGTCGAAGATGCAGGAGGCGTCGTCGCCGACGATGTCGCGGGAGACGATCGGGTCGGTCGAGTAGCGGATGATCCCCGCCAGCGGGCCCTCGCTGGCCTGCCGGTAGGCGTCGTTGATCTCCTCGACGGTGGCGTCGCGG
>JASLIH010000402.1 GCA_030152105.1 Actinomycetes bacterium | reverse complement strand
CCAGGTCGTCCGCGACGGCATCAAGCTGCTGCTGGCCGACACCACCGACGTGGTCGTGTGCGCCGAGGCCAGCTCGGCACGGGAGGCCGTGGCCGTCGCCGCCCAGGCCCTACCGGATGTGATCGTCATGGACGTCCGCCTGTCTGACGGCTCCGGCATCGAGGCCACCCGCGACATCCGGGCTCAGCGGCCCACGACCCAGGTGCTGATGCTGACCAGCTTCGCCGACGACGAGGCCCTGTTCGCCTCGATCATGGCCGGCGCCGCCGGTTATGTCCTCAAGCAGATCAAAGGCGGCGAGCTCCTCCGGGCCATCCGGGCCGTCGGGGCCGGCCAGAACCTGCTCGACCCGGCCGTCACCAAGGGCGTGTTCGACCGCCTCCGCAAGGGCAAGCACCTGCTCCGCGACGAGAAGCTGGCCCGGCTGTCGCCCCAGGAGGAACTCATCCTGGGCCTGGTCGCCGACGTCCTGACCAACGGCCAGATCGGCCAGGAGCTGGGCCTGGCCGAGAAGACGGTCAAGAACTACGTCTCCAGCATCCTGGCCAAGCTCGAGGTCGCCCGCCGCGCCGAAGCCGCCGCCTACCTGGCCCGCCACACCACCACCCCCGGCAGCAGCTGACAGGCTTTCCATCCCGTGCCCACCCTCGACTCCGCATCGCTCCGCTGGGCCGTCAACGCCGCCGCCCCAGGCGCCGACGTCACCGGGGTCCGCGGCCTCCGCGACGGCGGCTCCCCCTGGCTGGTCCAGCTCACCCGACACGGCGAGGACCGCAGCACGGTGCTGCGGGTCGGGACAAGTCAGGACCCCGCCGGCCTCGCCACCGAGGTGGCGGCACTCCAGCTGGCCGCCGACCACGACATCCCGGCGCCTCGCCTGCTGGCCGCCGACCTGGACGGCGACCCGCCCCTGGTCCTGGTCGAGCAGCTCCCGGGCAGCAGCAGGATCCCGCCCGGCCGCCCCTCGGCCCGTCTCCGCATCCTCGGCCGAACCGCCGCCACGCTCCACGCCGTCTCCCTGGAGCCGGCCTCCGCCCTCCCTGAGCGCGACCGCCCCATCGCCAGCGTCGACTTCGCCGCCCTCCGCCGCCGGCACCCGTACCCCCTCCTCGTCGAAGCCGAGCAACGAGTGGGCGACCCGCCCCCACGGGACCCGGCCGTCTTCGTCCACGGCGACCTCTGGCAGGGCAACGCCCTGTGGACCGGCGACACCCTCAACGGCCTGATCGACTGGGACTGCGCCGGCAGCGGCTCCCCCGGGATCGACCTCGGCTCCCTCCGCTGCGACGCCGCCATCTGCTTCGGCCTCGAAGCCGCCGCCGACATCCAGCAGGGCTGGGAGGAGGTCGCCGCCCGGCCCGCCGCCGACGTCGCCTACTGGGACGTCGTCGCCGCCCTCAGCACCCCGCCCGACATGGGCTGGTTCCCCTCCGCGATCGCTGGCCAGGGCCGCCCCGACCTCACCCAGGACGTCCTGCTCCGGCGTCGCGACGGGTTCCTCCAGGCTGCCCTCACCCGGCTGGACGCCGGGATCAGCTAGCCGAGCCCTGATCAGCTCGGCCAGCACCTCCCCGCCTCAGGCGTCGCGGCGCCGGAGCTGCCAGGCGGCGAGGGCCAGCACGACCGCGGTGTAGAGGCAGAACAGGCCGAACCCGGTCCAGGGTGCGAGTGCCAGCGAGTCGGGCTGCACGTTGGCGACGGCGGCGCCGGCTGGCACGGGCAGGTACGGGTAGATCCTGTCCGACCAGGCGGCGGGCAGGAGACCGGCCAGGAGCTGGGGCCCGAAGAGCAGGCCGAACAGCCCGGCGACCGCTCCGGCGGTGCTGCGCAGCAGGGCGCCGAGCCCCAGCCCGAGGAGGCCGACGGCGCTGAGGAGGAGCGCGCTGCCGAACACCGCCCTGGCCACGCCCGGGTGGCTCAGGGAGATGTCGAGCCGCTCGGCCGAGAGGATCGACTGGCCGACCAGGAACGCCGCCACGGTCGCGGGAAGGCACAGGGTGAGCGTGGTCAGCGCGAACACGATGGCCTTGCCCCACAGCACCGGCAGCCGCCGCGGGACCGCGGCCAGGCTGACCCGGATCGTGCCGGTGGCGTACTCGCCGGCGACCAGCAGCACGCCGAGGACGCCGATAGCCAGCTGGGCCAGCTGGACGCCGGTCAGGCTGACCGCGGTCGGGTCGAAGGCGGCGACGGCCTCGGGCTGGGTCGGCGGCCGGGTCACCCGCAGCACGCAGTACAGCGCTCCGAACCCGACGATCAGGACGACGGCCGCCAGCAGCGACCAGGCGGTCGAGGGCACCGAGCGCAGCTTGGTCCACTCCGAGTGGACCACCCGGGCCTGGGTCACCCGCTGGCCGGTGGCGCCGGCCGGTCGGGCCGGGTGGAGGTGGCGGGTCGTGGTCATGGCTGTGCTCCTCCGGTCATGGGGGCGCGGAACTCGACCGCGTCCCGGGTCAGGTCGATGAAGGCCTCCTCCAGCGAGGCCTGCTGGGCGGTGAGCTCCAGCAACGTGATCCCGGCGCCTCCGGCGAGCCGGCCGACCTGGTCAGTGCTGAGCCCGGACACGGCCAGGGCGCCGTCGGTGGCCTCCGAGACGGCCACCTCCCGCGAGCGGAGCAGGGCCGCCAGGGCGGCGGGGTCGGTGCTGCGGACCCGGACGACGCCGGGCTCGGCCCGGGAGACGAACTCCTCCATGCCGGTGTCGGCGATCAGCCGCCCCCGGCCGATGACGATCAGGTGCTGGGCGGTCAGGGCCATCTCGCTCATCAGGTGCGACGAGACGAACACGGTCCGCCCCTCGGCGGCGAGCCCCTGGAGCAGCGACCGGATCCAGCGGATGCCCTCGGTGTCCAGGCCGTTCACCGGCTCGTCGAGGATCACCGTGGCGGGGTCGCCGAGCAGCGCCGCCGCGATCCCGAGCCGCTGGCCCATGCCGAGCGAGAAGCCGCCGGCCCGCCGGCGGGCCACCTCGCCGAGGCCCACCGCGTCGATCACCTCGTCCACCCGTGAGCGACGGATCCCGCAGGTCTGGGCGAGCGCCAGCAGGTGATGGTGGGCGCTCCGGCCGGGGTGGACCGAGCGGGCGTCCAGCAGGGCACCCACCTCGCGCAGCGGCGCGGCGTGTTGCTGATAGGGCTTGCCGTTGACGGTCACCGACCCGCTGGTCGGTGCGTCCAGCCCCAGGATCAATCGCATGGTGGTCGACTTCCCGGCCCCGTTCGGTCCCAGGAAGCCCGTCACCACGCCCGGCCGCACCGTGAAGGTCAGGCCGTCGACGGCGGTCTTGTCGCCGTATTGTTTGGTCAACCCATGCGCCTCGATCATCTCGGATTCCCTCCTCGGTCCGTGACCGCACCAGGCTGGCCGGGCCGGGCCGCGCTGTCGTTGGGGCCGGCGGCCTGTCCGGGGTGGGGTTTTCCTCACCCCGGCGGAGGGCGGGCCGCATGGCCGCCGCCCGCGACGGCGTTTACCGTGAGCGCATGACCTGGCGCAACACGGCACGAAGCTGGCGGCCGACGCTGCACGCCCTCACCGGCCTGGCGGCCGGCGTCGGCGTCGGCGCGGTGCTCGGCGGGCTGGTCGTCATCTGGCTGGCCGCCGTCTGGAGCCTCGTCGACTGGCCGGTCGGCGGCTGGGGACTGGCCGTGCTCTATGCGGCGGTCGCCCTGGCCGGGCCGGCGCTGCTGCTCTGGGGGGTGCGCGGGTTCGGCACCCTGCAGCGGGCCCGGTTCCGCGCCGTGCTCGGAGTCGAGATCCCGCCCCCGCCGCGCGGCGTGGCCGGCTCCTGGGCGCTGCGGCCCGTGCGGGCCTGGCGCGCCCCGACCACCTGGCGCCAGCTCGGCTACCACCTGCTGGCGCTGGTCGGTGGGACCGTGGGCGGCCTGCTGGTGGCGGCCTGCTGGTCGGCCCCGGTGCTGGCCGTCGCCTGGTTCGCCGGCCTCCTGGGCGACGGCCCGGGCGTGCTCGCCGGGCTGGCGGCGGCCCTGCTGTCAGTGGCCATGCTGGTGGCGGCGCCGTGGGTGGCCATGGGCGTGGCCCGGGCCGACGAGGCCGCCGCCAGGGTCCTGCTCGGTCCCAGCCGCGGCGAGGAGCTGGCGGTGCGGGTCGAGACGCTGGCCCGCAGCCGGGCCGAGATCGTGGCCGCCACCGACGCCGAACGCCGCCGGATCGAACGCGACCTCCACGACGGCACCCAGCGCCGGCTGGTCTCCCTTGCCATGCACCTGGGCATGGCCAGGGCCAGTCTCACCGACGCGCCCGAGCCGGTCCGCCAGGTCATCGAGCAGGCCCACGACGAGGCCACCGAGGCCCTGGCCGAGCTGCGCCAGCTGGTCCGCGGCCTCCACCCGGCCGTGCTCGACGACCGGGGCCTGGACGCGGCCCTCTCGGGGATCGCCGCCAACGCCCCGCTGCCGGTGCGGCTACGGGTCGACGTGGCCACCCGCTGCGCCCCCGCCGTCGAGGCCGTCGCCTACTTCGTCGTGTCCGAGGCCCTCACCAACGTGGCCAAGCACGCCGACGCCACCCACGCCGAGGTCAGCGTCGAACGCACCGGCGACCGGCTGCACGTCGTCATCACCGACGACGGCCACGGCGGCGCCACCCTCTCCCCCGCCGGCACGCCGCCGGACGGCGGCGGCACCGGCCTGCGCGGCCTCGCCCAGCGAGCGGCCGCGGTCGACGGGACCCTCACCGTCGAGAGCCCACCCGGCGGCCCGACAGTGATCACCGTGGAGCTGCCATGCGGGTCGTGATCGCCGAAGACTCGGTCCTGCTCCAGGCCGGCCTGACCAAGCTGCTCACCGACGGCGGCTTCGAGGTCGTCGACGCCGTGACCGACGCCGAAGCGCTGCTACGGGCCGTGGCCGAGCACCGCCCCGACGTCGCCGTGGTCGACGTGCGGATGCCCCCGACCCACACCGACGAGGGCATCCGGGCCGCCCTGGTCATCGGCCGCCAGTACCCGGAGGTCGCCGTCCTGGTGCTGTCCCAGTACGTCGAGGAGCGCTACGCCACCGACCTGCTCTCAGAGCGGACCAGCGCCGTCGGCTACCTCCTCAAGGACCGGGTCGCCCACGTCACCGACTTCCTCGACGCCCTACGCCGGGTGGCCGCCGGCGGCACCGCCCTCGACCCCGAAGTCGTCGCCCAGCTCCTCGTCCGCCACCGCACCGACCCCCTCGACCGCCTCACCCCCCGCGAGCTCCAGGTCCTCAAGCTGATGGCCGAGGGCCGCTCCAACAACGGCATCACCGAAGCGCTGCGAGTCAGCCCCAGCGCCGTCGAGAAGTACGTCAGCAACATCTTCACCAAGCTGGACCTGGCACCCACCGACACCGACCACCGCCGCGTCCTGGCGGTGCTGAAGTTCCTCGGCGCATGAGGGAGACCGGGCTCCCATGTCGACAACGCTCGGTCAGCTCGGCTGCTCGTCGACAAAGGCGAGGGTGACGGCGGCGAACAGCGGGGAGGTGGCCAGGTTGTAGTGGGTCAGGCCGGGCAGGATCGCCAGCGCGTGACCGCCCTTGGGGCGGCCCTCGCCC
>JASLIH010000459.1 GCA_030152105.1 Actinomycetes bacterium | reverse complement strand
CGCCTCCACCGACACCATCCCCACCGCCAACCCGTCGCTGACGACGTTCAGCCACACCCCGGTGGTCCCCGACGCCCCCGGAGCCGGCGGGGTGGGTGAGTCGGCCAACCAGTTCAGCGTGCCCCAGGTCGAACGCAACGGCGCGTTGGACATCGGCTATGCCCTGGAGGAATGCAACAGCTCCTTGGACCACGGGTTCCGCTTCCAGAAGTCGACCAACGGCGGGGCCAGCTTCCTGGCCGCTCCCGTCCAGGTCGACAAACCGGGCCAGTTCGTCGACAACCCCGACCCGGGCGACCTGCTGCCCCCAACGGTGTTCCGGGCCCCCAACACGCTGTCGATCGACTACAGCAGCAAGACCGGCACGCTGACCTACCTGTACCAAAACTTCATTAACGCCTCCGTCTCGGGCGCCGACATCTCGGTCCAGCAGTCCCACGACGGCGGCCTGCACTGGAGCGACGCCCGCTTCCTCAGCACCCAGGCCGGTGGCGGCGCGGCCGGCAACGACCAGTTCTTCCCCTGGGTCGACTCCAGCCCCGACGGCAACCTGTACGCCATCTGGTTCGACCGCCGCCGCGACCCGGCCAACCGCAACATCGACACCTGGCAGGCGACCTCGACCAACGACGGGGCAAGCTGGCCGCAGCGTCGGATCAGCACCCGCTCCTGGAACCCTGACCTGGGGTTCTTCACCTCCGGGGCGTTCATCGGCGACTACAACGGCATCGCCGCCTCCAACCGGGCCGTCTACCCGGTCTGGACCGACGGCCGCAACAACGCCATCGAACGCACCGGCATCGGCGAGACCGACATCTTCACCAACGTCGAACTCCGCTAGCGACTCGGACTATCGGCTGGGCGGCCCCACACCGAGACCGCCCAGCCGGCTGTGCCGCCTGGTCGTCGCCTTGGACGCATCCGCCGGGCGCTGGCTGTCGCCCGCCGGCGCGATCGGATCTGCCCACCGTCTCGCCGCCCGACCACATCCCCGATTCGAGGTGATGCAAGGGCCGCCCCGTGGTGGGGCGGCCCTTGGCATAGCTGGGAGGCGGTCAGGGTCTGACTTGGCTGAAGCGGGTGCCCCAGTTGGCCAGTGCGGTGCGGGTGCCGCCGCAGCTGCCGAGCTGCGGCCCGGCGTTGGCGAACCACTCGGTGAGGGTGCAGCTCTGGTTGATGTATTCGTTCGCGATCCAGATCGAGTTGCCGTCGGCCACGGCCGCGCCGTAGTCACCCCAGCGGGTCCGCGGCGGGTCGCCGACGAACGCCTTGTAGCTGGTGAACCCGTCGGACACGCCCTTGCCCTCGGCGGCGACGCGGACCGGTCCCGCACCAGACTTGAGGTCGAGGCCGGCGTAGGCCGCGCTCGGATAGTGGTCGGCGCCGACCAGGGTGAAGGAGATGACGGCACGCCCTGCGTCGGTGACCCCGACCGTCGGGTAGGTCAGGTTGTTGTTCTTCACGCCCAGGTAGCCTTGCTTGACGATCGAGCCGCTGACGGCTGATCCCGACACCTTGGGTCGGACGACGAAGAACTCCACACCGGCCTTGGTGGCCCCGCCGACGTTGACGGCGGTGTCCAGCGAGCTCCACAGCTTGCCGTCGGCGAAGGTCACCTGGTGCATGCGGGTGTCGCTGGCGTCCAGGTGCGAGATGACCTCGTCGTGGGCGGGTTCCTCGACGAACAGCAGCTGCCAGCAGCCCGGCCCGAACGGCGTCGCCAGGGTGGTGTCGTTGACGCACTGGCCGAGCGGGAAGTCACCAGGCTTCTGGTCGGCCTTGGGCGAGATGCTGTAGCTGCCGACCCCGATGGTGGAGTTGCGCAGCACCGGCTGGGGGGTCGAGGTCAGCAGCGTCGCCGTCCTGGTCAGCGACCAGATGGCGATCCGGTTGTCGGTGCCGCTGCCGTTGGCCTCCTCGGCCGCCATCGAGCTGAGGAAGTACTCGGTCCCAGCCTGGGCCAGCTCATACTTGACCCCAGGAGTGACCGCCGGTCGCAGCGTGAAGCCGGGGTTGCCATTCACCGCCCCGATGGTGTCGATCTGGGTCACGTTCACGGTGGCGGCGTTGCGGGCCAGGGCGAACTTGTTGAACGCATAGACCTGGGCGGCGTGGAACCCGTCGGCAAAGAACGGATACTCGTTGGTGGTGATGTAGAAGCCGAAGGCGTCCGCGCCGATCTGGGGGTAGTCGCCCAGGCACGGCCCACCCTCACAGCCATGGTCAGGGGTGCCGTCAGTGCCGTCATCCTGGACCGGCACGCTGTAGATGGCCCACTGACCGGTCGGGTCGCTGGTCTTGCTGACGGCGATGTCCAGATGGTTGGTGCCCACAAAGGCCCCGTCGGCCGGGTCGACATCGAGGGTCAGCACGACGTGGAACCAGCGCCTGGTGAGCCGGTCGAACAGACAACTCGGGTCGGTCAGGAACGGCCCGGACACCCCGGTCGTGCGGTTGATGGCCGGCGGGTAGCCGTAGAAGCTGTTCTGGTCGGTGACCCCGGTCACCGGATTGCCGGCGGTGTCGTACACCCGCAGCACGTCATTGACGGTCTCCAGCACGAAGCCGTTGCCGACACACAGGCCCTGGTCGGGCGGCTCCAGCGAGAACTGGTTGCCGCCGTTGGCGGTGCGCTGGTCGCGGTGGTTCAGGCCGTCGATGCTGCGTACCAGCTGCGGGCTGGAGGTCGTCTTGCCGCTGGCCACGGTGGCCCCGCCGTGGCTGCGTAGCCCGCGTGAGAGGCTGCGGTCGGTCGCCAGGCCCCGGCTGGCGGCCACTCTGGCTGCGGCTGCCTCGTCCTCGCGCTCCTCACTCGGCCGGATCTCCGGCTGCTGCAGGGCCCCGCTGCCGACCGAGCCCCCCGGATCGCGGTCGTCCCACCGCTTGGGATCTGCCGTGTGATCGTATCTGCGCGCGCCGGCGCGACCCTCGCGCCCACCAACGCCAGCGCGGCGCATGCCAGGACCGGTACCAACGACCAGGCCAGCACTCTCCTGCGGATCATGGCCTCTCCGTTCCGTGCTTCGTGCAGA
>JASLIH010000431.1 GCA_030152105.1 Actinomycetes bacterium | reverse complement strand
CGGAAGTGGTCGGCGACCCGGCGGTGGGCGATGGTGAACAGCCACGCCTCGAAGTCGGTGCCGGCCCGGTAGGAGCCAAGGTTGCGGCACACCGCCTCGAACGTCTCGCTGGTCACGTCCTCCGCCTTCTCCGCGTCGCCGAGCCTGCCGGTCGCGAACCGGGCCACCCGGTCGCGGTAGGTGTCGTACAGCTGCCCGAGCGCAGACGAGTCCCCGGCCCGGGCGTCCCGGACCATCGCCTCCACGTCGACCTTGGTCAGCTCGGCCATCCCCCCCGTCATCGCGGCCGCCGGCGATTCGTTACCGCCCGATCCTGCGCGCTGTTATGACGCTGTAGTGACAGTGCGTCCTTATCGGTGTGGACGCCCGCTCCGGCCATCGGACCGCACTTGTATGATCGTTCAACCATGAGACCTCTACACCGATTCACGGTGCTGCCCACCGTGCCTGACGCCCTCACCCCGCTGCGCGTCCTCGCCCACAACCTCCGCTGGAGCTGGCACCCCGCCACCCAGGAGCTGTTCCGCACCATCGACCCCGCCGGGTGGGAGGCCTCCGGGCACAACCCCCTGCGGATGCTGAACGAAACCGACGCCCACGTGCTCGAGCAGGCCGCCGCCGACACCGACTTCCTCGCCCGCCAGCACGCCCTGCTAAAGGACCTCGACAGCTACCTCGACGAGCCCCGCTGGTACCAGACCCTGGCCAACGCCCCCTCCCGGATCGCCTACTTCTCCCCTGAGTTCGGCGTCAGCGAGGTCCTTCCCCAGTACTCGGGCGGCCTCGGCGTGCTCGCCGGCGACCACCTCAAGGCGGCCAGCGACCTCGGCGTGCCCGTGGTCGGGGTCGGCCTGTTCTACCGCTCGGGCTACTTCCGCCAGTCACTGACCGCCGACGGCCGCCAGCAGGAGTCCTACCCAGCCTTCAACCCCCACGAGCTCCCCTTCGAGCTGGTCCGGGGCACCGGCGACAAGCCGCTGCTGGTCTCGGTACGCCTGCCCGACGGGGTGCTCCACGCCCAGATCTGGCGGGCCGAGGTCGGCCGGGCGCCGCTGCTGCTGCTCGACTCCGACGTGGACGAGAACGGCCCGGCCGAGCGGGCGGTCACCGACCGCCTGTACGGCGGCGGTGGCGAGCACCGCCTGCGCCAGGAGATCCTGCTCGGCATCGGCGGGGTACGGGCCCTGCACGCCCTCGGGATCGAGCCCGAGGTGTTCCACACCAACGAAGGCCACGCCGGATTCCTCGGCCTCGAGCGCATCCGCCGCCTCATCCAGGAGCAGGGCCTGGACGCGGCCACCGCGATCGAGACGGTCCGGGCCGGGACGATCTTCACCACTCACACCCCGGTGTCGGCGGGCATCGACCGGTTCCCGCGGTCGTTCATCGAGCGCTACTTCGGTGAGCACGGGGTCGAGACCGGCCTCGGGGTCGACCAGATCGTCCAGCTCGGGGCCGAGCCCGATGGCGACCACGCGATGTTCAACATGGCCATCATGGGCCTGCGCCTGGCCCAGCGGGCCAACGGCGTCAGCCGCCTCCACGGCCAGGTGTCGCGCGGCATGTTCAGCGGCCTGTGGTCCGGGTTCGAGCAGGCCGAGGTGCCGATCGGGCACGTCACCAACGGAGTCCACGCCGGCACCTGGATCAACCACGAGTTCACCGACCTGTTCGAGCGACGTCTTGGGGCCGACTTCCGCGTCTCCGCCCGTTCCTGGGAGCCGCTGGCCAACGCCCCGGACGAGGAGATCTGGAGGGTGCGGCGGCTCGCCCGCGAGCGGCTGGTCGACGACGTCCGCTGCCGGCTGAAGAAGGCCTGGCTGGCCCGGGGGGCCAGCGAGGGCCAGCTCGGCTGGATCGACCGCGCCTTCGACCCGGAGGTGCTGACCGTCGGGTTCGCCCGCCGCGTGCCCTCGTACAAGCGGCTCACCCTGCTGCTGGAGGACGAGGAGCGCCTGACCCGGCTGCTGCTGGACTCCGAGCGCCCCATCCAGCTGCTGATCGCCGGCAAGGCCCACCCGGCCGACGAGGGTGGCAAGTCGCTGATCGCCGACTTCGCCCGCTTCGCCACCCAGGCCAAGGTCCGGCACCGGGTCGCGTTCCTCCCCGACTACGACATGGCCATGGCCAGGACGCTGGTCGCCGGGTCGGACGTCTGGCTCAACAACCCGCTGCGGCCGTACGAGGCCTGCGGGACGAGCGGCATGAAGGCGGCCCTCAACGGCTGCCTCAACCTGTCCATCCGCGACGGCTGGTGGGACGAGCTCTACGACGGCCACAACGGCTGGGCGATCCCCTCGGCCGACGACCCGACGATCGAGCCCGACCGCCGCGACCAGCTCGAGGCGGCGTCCATCTACGACCTGCTCGAGCACGAGGTCCTGCCGCTGTTCTACGACCGGCCGGACGGCCTGCCCAGGGGCTGGATCGCGATGATCAAGCACAACCTGGTCTCGCTCGGCCCGGCGATCCTGGCCAGCCGCATGGTCCGCGACTACACCGAGGGCTACTACCTGCCCGCCGCGTCGACCTCACGGCGGCTGGCCGGCGACGACTTCGCCGCCTCCAGGGAGCTGGCCTCCTGGAAGCGCCGGGCCGCCGCGGCCTGGCCGGGTGTCTCCGTGCGCCGGGTCGAGAACGGGATCAAGGAGCGCCTGCTCGGCGCCAGGTTCACCGTCAGGGCATTCGTCGAGCTGGGCGACCTCGACCCCAGCGAGGTCGACGTCCAGGTCGCCTACGGCCGGGTCGACGACGCCGACGACCTCCCCGAGGTCGAGCTGGCCACCCTCAAGCAGAACGGCCAGCGGACCCCCGACGGCTGGGCCTTCGAAGGGGAGGTCCCCCTCGCCACCCCAGGCGCCTTCGGCTACACCGTCCGGGTCGTCCCCCGCCACGTCGGCCTCGTCACCCCCTCCGAGCTCGGCCTGGTCGCCTGGGCCTGATCCTCCAGCCGTAGATTGCTCCGGGGGCGGGCCGGTCAGGTCTGGCGGGTGCCGACGTTGCGGGTGCCGCCGATCTCGCCGGTCTCGGTCTCCAGCAGGACCCGGAGCAGGAGCACGACCCAGGTCCGGTAGGGGCGCCAGGCCTCGGCGTGGTGCTCCAGCCATTGGCGGTCGGGTGGCTCGTCGAGGTCGTAGGCGATCGCCGCCCCGCGGCCCAGGCGGGGCTCGTGCACCGGCAGGTGGTCGGGGTCGCCGGCCCCGCGGAGGAGGACCAGCTCGGCCGAGAAGTCGCCGATCCCCTGGAGCTGCTTCAGCTCGGCCAGGGCCTGCTCGCGAGGCAGCCCGCGGAGCCTGGCCCCGTCGAGCCGGCCGTCGGCGGCCGCGTCGCCCAGCGCCCGGAGGTTCTCGACCTTGCGGGCGAACAGCCCCGGGAACCCCTCCAGCCCGGCCAGCCGGCCCGGGCCGGGGAAGGCATGACGGACGTCGCCGTGGATGTCGATCGCCTGCCCCAGCTCGGCCGCCATCCGCTCCTTGACCCTGGCCGCCTGCACGATCCGGGTCCGGTGCCCGATCAGCGCCCAGGCCGCCGCCTCGTACGGCGAGAAGAACCCGACCGGCCGCAGCCCCGGCCAGCGCCCCTGCAGCCCCCCGACGACCGGGTCCCGCCGCCCCACCTCCGGGAACCCGCTCCCGTCCACGTCCAGGGACAGGATCCGCGTCACCTGCTCCCGCACGACCCTCGGGTCGGGCTCTCCGAACACCTCCCCGACGACCACCCCGTCCGGCTGCCGCAGGCACACCCCGGCCGCCGCCTCCTCCCCATCCGGCACGAACGCCAGATGCAGATGCCCGCCCTCGTCCGCCGCCCGGTGCGCCGCCGGCGAGAACCCCTCAAGGAACGCCGCGCTCGCCCCCAGCGAGAAGGGCCCCTGAGGCACCAGTTCGAAGCTCGTCATCGTCGCCATCCCATCAATCTCGCGCCGCATCCCAACGGTGGCCGAGCGTACCTCCGGCCAGGAACAAGGGCCCGCGGTTGTCCACAGCCCCCGTTCGGGCGTCAGGCGCGGACCAGCAGGGCGTGGGGCAGGGTGGCCAGGAGCTGCTCGGCCGGTGTCGGGCCGCCGGGGTGGTGAGCGCCGGAGAGCAGGTCCCGCCAGGGACCGGCCGGGAGATCGATCGGCCCGGCGGGGCGAACCGCGCCGGGGAACCGGGTGGCGACCACGGCCAGGTGGTCGTCGCCTCGGGTGAAGGCGACGATTTGGTGGGGGGCGCCGATCGGGCGGTAGCCGGTGAACAGCTCCGGATGGTCGCGGCGCAGGCGCAGGGCCGTGTGGGTGACGGAGAACTTGAGGGAGTTGTCGCCCTTGAAGGAGACCGGGTGGCGGTTGTCGGGGTCGACCAGGACCAGTTGCTCGGTCTCGGTGCCCTGGTAGGTGTCGGGGATGCCGGGGCTGGTGAGGCGGAGGAGGGCCAGGGCGGCTGCCTTGACCCGGCCGGCGGGGGCGAGCTCGGCGACCAGCTCGTCGAGCTCGCCCAGGAACGTGGGGTCGGCGTAGGCGCGGGCGACCAGGGCGGCCACGGCCTGCTCGTAGGCCGGGTCGGGGTCGGTCCAGGTGGTGTGGAGGCCGGCCTCGCGGACCGCCTTCTCCATGTAGGCGAGGCAGCGCGGCTGCTCCAGGGGCCAGGCGCCGGCCATGGTCTGCCACAGGAGGAGGGCGTCGGCCGGGGCGACCCCGTGGCCGAGGCGCTCGGTCCAGCGGGTGGCCAGGGGCCACCAGCGGGCGGGGCGTTCGCTGAGCACGGCCAGGCGGGCGCGGACGTCCTCGCCCCGCTTGGTGTCGTGGGTCGAGGTGGCGAGCATGCTCTGGGGCCAGCGGGTCTCGCGTTCGGTGTTGGCCTGGTGGAGCTCGGCCACCGGGCGGCCGAAGACTGCCAGGTTGCCGCCGACCTCGTTGCGGGCCACCAGGCGGGTGTCGCGGTACAGCGCGGTGTCCTCCACCCCCTTGGCCATGGCCGGGCCGCTGAGCTGCTGGAACCGCCGGACGGCCTCCGGCGCCGGGGCCTCGAGGGTCAGGGCCGCGACCAGGCGGTCGAGAGCCGCCGCCCCGGCCGTGTCCAGGGCCGGACGAGCCGCCGCGGCGGCCTCCCCCACCACGTGCCGGTCGGTGTCGGAGATCACGTCGGTCACATAGGTGCGGTAGACGGGCAGGCGGGCGGCCAGCTCGGCCACCGCGGCCCGGTTGGCCGCCTGGTCGCCGGGCAGGTGCCTGGCCACCCCGGCGATCTCGGACCCGAAGTCGCGGGCCAGCCGCTCCCGCTTGCAGCGAAGGGCCACGGCGGTCGGGTCGGGGTCGTCGCCGGTGAGCTCGCGGTAGCCCTCGGCGAAGGCCCCGGCGGCCGCCCGGTCGACCAGGACCCCGTCGGCGACGGCCAGGAACTCGTACCCGGTGGTGCCGGCGACCGGCCAGGCGGGCAGGCGTTCGCCGTCCTCGAGGATCTTCTCGACGACCACGAACGGCACCTCGGCGGCCAGCCGCCGCAGGTAGGCGGCCGGGTCGGCCAGCCCGTCGATGTGGTCGACCCGCACCCCGTCGACCAGGCCGTCGGCGACCAGCCGGAGGACGGTGGCGTGGGTGAGCTGGTAGACCTCGGGGTCCTCCTGGCGGACCCCGATGAGGTCGTTGACGGTGAAGAAACGGCGGTAGTTGAGGTCGACCGAAGCCCGGCGCCACTCCACCAGCTCATAGTGCTGCCGCTCCAGCCGGTCGGTGCCAGGGGCCATCGGGAAGCGGTGCTCGTGGTAGCTGACCCAGCCGTCGCCGACCCTGACCTGGTCGGCAACCTGCTCGAGGGGACCGCCGAGCACCGGCAGGCGGACCTTGCCCCCGCCGGCCTCCCAGTCGATGTCGAACACCCGCGCCGCCTCGGCGCCCGGCCCGCCCCGGAGGGTCTCGACCCACCAGGGGCTCTCGTTCGAGGTGGTCATGTGGTTGGGGACCAGGTCGACGATCAGGCCCATGCCGTGGTCCCGGAGCCCGGCCACCAGCTCGCGCAGGCCGGCCTCGCCGCCCAGCTCGGGGCTGACCTGGGTCGGGTCGACCACGTCGTAGCCGTGGGCCGAGCCGCTCCTGGCCCGCAGGATGGGCGAGGTGTACAGGTGGGAGACGCCGAGGCCGGCCAGATACGGCACGGCCGCCTGGGCGGCCGCGAACGGGAACGCCCGGGACAGCTGCACCCGGTAGGTGGATTGATAGCCTGCCATCGACGGGACAGCCTAGCGGGAGGTCGCCATGGCCGGGCGCTATGTGGGGCAGACGGCCGTTGGCATTGCCGCGGCGGTCCGGTCGGGGCAGGTGTCGCCGGTCGAGGTGCTGGAGCAGCACCTGGAGCGGACCGCCGCCCTCGAGGGCCGGCTGGGGGCGTTCCGGATGCTCAGGACCGAGCAGGTCAGGGCGGAGGCGCGGGCCCTGGAGGACCGGGAAGACCTGGACGGGCTGCCGCTGGCCGGGGTGCCGGTGGCCGTCAAGGACAACGTCGACCTGGCCGGGATGCCGACCCGCAACGGCTCGGCCGCGACCTCCGACGAGCCGGCGGCGGCCGACGCCGAGCTGGTCCGGCGGCTCCGCGAGGCCGGGGCGCTGCTGGTCGGCAAGACCAGCGTGCCCGAGCTCTGCCTGTGGCCGTTCACCGAGAGCGAGGCCTTCGGGATCTCGCGCAACCCCTGGAGCCTCGAGCACACCCCGGGCGGGTCGTCGGGCGGCAGCGCCGCCGCGGTGGCCTCGGCCATGGTCCCGATCGCCCTGGCCGCCGACGGCGGCGGCTCGATCCGCATGCCCGCCTCCAACTGCGGGCTCCTCGGCATCAAGCCCGGGCCGGGCGTGGTGCCCTTCCCCTCGAACGGCGTCTCGACCTGGTCGCGGATGAGCGAGTTCGGGCCGCTGGCCACCACCGTCGCCGACCTCGGGCTGGCCCTGGACGTGCTCGCCGGCGGTGGCGGCTACCGGGCGGTGGCGTCGCCGGAGCGGCCGCTGCGGGTCGGGGTCAGCGTCAAGCCGGGCGCGGTCGGGGTCAAGGTCGACCCGGAGGTCCTGGCGGCCGTGGAGGCAACCGCCGAGACCCTGGCCGAGGCCGGCCACCGGGTCGAGACGGCCGACCCGCCCTGGCACAACGGCGACGCCGCCCCGTTCCTCCGGCGGGTCTTCTACGGCTGCGCCGAGGACACCGACCGCCTGCGGTGGGAGGCGCTGGAGCCCCGCACCCGGGCCGAGGCCCGGATGGGCCGGACGCTGCGCCGGGCCCGGCCGGCCCCCGCGGGCCCGCCGGAGCGGGTCGCCGCCCGCTACCGGGCCTGGTTCGAGGACCACGACCTGCTGCTCAGCCCGACCCTGGCCGCCCCACCGCTGCGCGTCGGCGCCTACCGGGGCAAGGGCCTGGCCCGGACGCTGCTCGGCCTGACCGCCTACATGCCGTTCTGCCCGCCCCTCAACCTGGTCGGGTTCCCGGCCATGTCGGTCCCGGCCGGCACCTCGGCCGAGGGCCTGCCGCTCGGGGCCCAGCTGGCCGCCATCCCCGGCGCCGAGGCCCTGCTGCTGTCGGTGGCCCGCCAGCTGGAGACCCTCCGCCCGTGGCCCCGGCACGCCCCGATGGAGCCGGTGGACGCCCCGCCTCAGCGCTCGTAGGCGCTGGCCGGGACGAAGTAGACGTCGCGGTTCTCGGCCAGGAGGTTGAGGTCGAGGCTGTCGTAGCCGAAGGCCACCCCCTCGACGTTGGCCGCACCGGCGCCGGGGTCGGCGAGCTGGACGGTCCAGGCCGGGGGCCGGCTGATCAGGTCGGCGACCAGGGCGGCGCCGTCCGCCGACGGGTCGGCGGCCTGGTAGACGTAGAGCACGGTGTGGGTGTTGACGGCCAGGCGGCGGCGGTCGGTGGACAGGTCGGCGCCCGACAGGTTGGCGACCTGGCCGGCCAGCACGCCGACCTTCTCCAGGGTGACGGCCGCGGCGGGATCGAGGCTGGGGAACCGGTAGACGGTCGACTCCTCGGCCTTGTCGATCAGGTAGGGGACGTCGTCGACCAGGAACATCGCCTCGGCGTTGCGGCCGGCGCAGCCGGAGGGCGGGTCGGGGAACCGGTAGCGGTAGGTGGCCAGCAGCTTGGCCGGGCCGGTGGCCGCCGGGTCGGGCTCGCGGACCTTGAGCAGGGCGGTGTCGGTGCGGTCACACTCGTTGTTGCCGATGTCGGCGATCCAGAGGTTCCCCTCGCTGTCGCGGCCGATGTCCTCCCAGTCGCCGGCCGGGACGGGCATGGGGACCGCCTTGAAGGCAGCCCCGCCGGCCAGCTTGGCGACCTTGCCGTCGGTCACCTCGTAGGCGTACAGGGCGTTCTGAGGCCGGCCTGGGCGGTCCTGGCCGCCCCGGTCCCTGATCGCCCAGAGCACCCCCGGGTACCGCTTGGAGGCGACGATCCCCGACCCGCCGCCCGCGGGAAACGCCTCCCGCTGGACCTCGACCCCGCCGTCCCGTCCCCCACCGCCGCCACCGCCGCCACCGCCGGCCGGCGGCGAGGTCGGGGTGGTCGGCGGCGCCTCGCCGCCCCCGCACCCGGCCAGGACGAGGGCCAGGGTCAGGCCGGCGAGCCACCGCCCTCGCGCTGTCATGCCCGCCGGCGCAGCACGGCAAGGCTCCGCGAGGTCATCGAAAGCTCCTCGCCGGCCAGGTAGCTGGGGGCGTCGGCGCCCGGGGGGCGGACATAGGCCAGGCCGGTGTCGGCGACCAGCTCGTACTCCTTGGCCCAGGGGTCGCCGGGAAGGGTGAACAAGGCCGGCTCGGTGCCGCCGTTGAGCAGCAGCAGGTAGCTCGAGTCGGCGACCCGCTGGCCGCGCGGCCCCCGCTCGGGCAGCTCGTCGCCGTTGAGGAACACCCCGAGGGTGGAGATGTCCGGGGCCCGCCAGTGGGTCTCGTCCATCTCGTGGCCGTCCGGGGTGAACCAGCCGATGTCCTTGACCCCGGAGCCGTGGATGGCCTGGCCCTGGAAGAACTTGCGCCGCCGGAACACCGGGTGGTCACGCCGCAGCGCGATCACCGAGCTGGTGAACTCGATCAGCGCCTCCTTGTCCTCGTCCAGCTCCCAGTCGACCCAGGAGATCTCGTTGTCCTGGCAGTAGGCGTTGTTGTTGCCCTGCTGGGTGCGGCCGAACTCGTCCCCGGCCAGCAGCATCGGCACCCCCGCCGACAGCAGCAGGCTGGCCAGGAAGTTGCGCTTCTGACGCTCGCGAAGCTGGTTGACCTCAAGCTCGGTGGTCGGACCCTCGACGCCGCAGTTCCAGGAGCGGTTGTCTCCTGTCCCGTCGCGGTTGCCCTCACCGTTGGCCTCGTTGTGCTTCTCGTTGTAACTGACCAGGTCGTTCAGGGCGAAGCCGTCGTGGCAGGTGACGAAGTTGATGCTGGCGTACGGCCGGCGACCGTCGGACTGGTACAGGTCGCTCGAGCCGGTGAGCCGGTAGGCGATGTCGGCCACCCCGGTGCGGGCGCCCCGCCAGAAGTCGCGCATGGTGTCGCGGTAGCGGCCGTTCCACTCGGTCCACAGGACCGGGAAGTTGCCGACCTGGTAGCCGCCCTCGCCCACGTCCCAGGGCTCGGCGATCAGCTTGACCCGGCTCACCACCGGGTCCTGGTGGATCAGGTCGAAGAAGGCCGACAGCCGGTCGACCTCGTGGAAGCTGCGGGCCAGGGCGCTGGCCAGGTCGAAGCGGAAGCCGTCGACGTGCATCTCCTCGACCCAGTAGCGCAGCGAGTCCAGGATCAGGGCCAGCACCTGGGGATGGCGGGCGTTGAGAGTGTTCCCGGTGCCGGTGTAGTCCATGTAGAAGCGCCGGTTGGAGTCCACCGTCCGGTAGTAGGAGTTGTTGTCCAGGCCCCGGAACGACAACGTCGGGCCCATGTGGTTGCCCTCGGCGGTGTGGTTGTAGACGACGTCCAGGATCACCTCGATCCCGGCCGCGTGCAGGTTGCGGACCATCGCCTTGAACTCGCTGACCTGCTGGCCCCTGGTCCCGGTGGAGGAGTAGCGGGCCTCGGGGGCGAAGAAGCCGATCGAGTTGTAGCCCCAGTAGTTGGTCAGCCCCATCTGGACCAGGTGGTGCTCGGACACGAAGTGGTGGACGGGCAGCAGCTCCAGGGTGGTCACGCCGAGGCGCTGGAGGTGCGCCACCACCGGGTCCGAGCCCATGGCCGCGAAGCTGCCCCGCTGGTGCGGCGGCACCTCCGGGTGGCGCATGGTGAACCCGCGCACATGGGCCTCGTAGATGACCGTGTCGGCCCAGGGCACGTTCGGGCGGGTGTCGTCGCCCCACGGGAAGGCGTCGTGGACCACCACCGACCTGGGCACGTGCGGGCTCGAGTCGCGGTCGTCGGGATGGAGGTCGTCGCCGCCGACCCGGTAGCCGAACACCGAGTCGTCCCAGTCGACCATCCCCTCGATGGCCCGCGCGTACGGGTCGAGCAGGAGCTTGGCCGGGTTGCGGCGCGCCCCCTGCTCGGGGTCGTAGGCGCCGTGGACCCGGAAGCCGTAACGCTGGCCGGGACCGACCTCGTGAACGTAGCCATGCCAGGTGTGGGCGGTGACCTCGGGCAGGCGCAGCCGCCGCTCGACCCCGGTCTGGTCGAACAGGGCCAGGTCGACGGCGTCGGCCCCCTCGGCGAAGACGGCGAAGTTGGTGCCCTCGCCGTCCCAGGTCGCCCCCAGCGGACGGGGCTGCCCCGGCCACACGGGCTCTGGAGCGGCCGTCATCGGTTGCTGGACAATGGCATGGTTGGCGTCAGTGTGCCGTAACCTCCGGACATGATGCTCGAAGAGCTCCGCCGAGCCGCCGAGGCTCGCGGGATCGCCACCAGCTTCACCGATGCCGCCGGGCGGCGCTATGTGGTCTCGGAGGCGACCCTGGAGGCGGTGCTCGAGGCCATGGGCCCGGCGCCGGCGACCACCGCCTGGCCGCCGGTCGTGGTCACCAGGACCGGCCGGCAGGTGACGTGGAGGCCACCGGAGGGCGAGCCGGCCACCCTGGTGCTGGAGACGGGCCAGGAGCGGCCCCTGCCGGCCGAGCTGCCCGGCGACCTACCCCCTGGCTGGCACCGGGTCCAGGGCCGGACCGGCGCCACCACCCTGGTGGTCGCGCCCGGGCGCTGCCACCTGCCGGCGGAGCTGGAGGGCGGCGGGCGGGCCTGGGGCTGGGCGGCCCAGTTGTACGCGGTCAGGTCGCGGGCCAGCTGGGGCATCGGCGACCTCGGCGACCTGGCCGGCCTGCTGGCGGCCACGGCGCCCCTGGGGGCGGGGTTCGCCCTGCTCAACCCGTTGCACGCCGCCATGCCGACCGAGCCCAGCCCCTACAACCCCTCCAGCCGGGTGTTCCGTAACCCGCTCTATCTCCACATCGAGGACGTGCCCGAGCTGGCCGGGCTCGACCCGCGGGACCGGGCCCGGGTCGAGGCGCTGGCCCGGGCCGGCCAGACGCTGCTGGACAAGGACCGGATCGACCGGCCGGCCGTGTACCGGCTGAAAGACGAGGCGCTGCGCCTGGCCCAGGCTGCCCTCGGCCGGGCCCCGGGCCGCCGGGACGGGCTGGCCGCCTACCGCGCCGCCACCCCGAACCTGGAGCGGTTCGCCACCTTCTGCGCCCTCCAGCACGTCCACGGCCAGGACTGGCGCACCTGGCCGGCCGCCTACCGCCATCCCGGCCGGCCCGAGGTGGGAGCGTTCGGCGAACAGCACCACCTGGAGGTCGCCTACCACGCCTGGCTCCAGTGGCTGCTCGACGAGCAGCTGGCGGCCGTCCGGCCCGGCTGGGGGCAGCTCGGGGTGGTGAACGACCTGGCCATCGGGTTCGCCCCCGACGGGTTCGACGCCTGGTCGTTCCAGGACGAGCTGGCCGCCGGCATGTCGGTCGGGGCCCCGCCCGACCCGCTGGGCCCGCGCGGCCAGGACTGGGGCCTGCCGGCGTTCGTGCCCGACCGGCTGACCGCGGGCGGCTACGCGCCGTTCGCCCAGACCATCCGGGCCGGCATGGCCCATGCCGCCGGCCTGCGCATCGACCACGTGATGGGCCTGTTCCGGCTGTTCTGGATCCCGGAGGGGGCCGAGCCGGCCCAGGGCACCTACGTCCGCTACCCGGCCGACGACCTGCTCGGGGTCCTGGCCCTGGAGAGCGCGGCCGCCCAGGCCCTGGTCGTTGGCGAGGACCTGGGCACGGTCGAGCCCGGGGTCCGAGAGCGGCTGGCCGCCGAAGGCGTGCTCTCCTACCGGCTGGCCTGGTTCGAGCACGGCCCGGCCGATGGGCGCCGGCGGGCCGCCGACTACCCCCGGCTGGCCCTGGCCGCGACCACCACCCACGACCTGCCCACCGTTGCCGGGTTCTTCAGCGGCACCGACATCGACCACCTGTACGACATCGGGGTGGCCACCCCGGGCGGGCCCGAGCAGGCCGACCAGGAGGCGCAGCGCGAGAGCCTCTGCCGGCTGCTGGAGGAGGAGGGCCTGCTGGCGCCCGACGAGCGGTCGGTCCCGGCGATCGTCGCCGCCCTCTACGGCTTCCTCGCCCGGACCCCGTCCATGCTGGTCGCGGCCACCCTCGAGGACGCGGTCGAGTCCCACGACCGGCCCAACGTCCCCGGCACCATCGACCAGCGCCCGAACTGGTCCCTGCCCCTGCCTGTCCCGCTCGACGACCTGGCCGCCGACCCCCGGGTCCGGCGGCTGGCCGGGATCCTGTCGGAAGGGACAACCCAAGCAACAGCCCGAAGCTGAGAGGAAGTCTTAGGGAACTAGCAGCACGCGCAGGATATGATCACCGGCGCAACCTGCACCTCGCGGGTCAGGCAACGGCGCTCTGTGGGAGGGCCACGTGAGCCAACCAGCTCTCGAGGAACAGTTCGAACCGACGGCGGGCGACACTGTCGCCGCCGCCCGTGCACGATCCTCCTGGGACTTGTTCCGGCACCGGTTCCAGCAGGACAAGGCCGCCATGGCCGGCGCCGTCATCCTGGTCATCCTGGTCATCCTCGCCCTGGCCGCGCCGCTGTTCGCCAAGCTGACCGGTCACGGCCCCAACGACCGCTTCCCCGACCAGATGCTCACCGCCGACATCGGCCTGCCCAAGGGGCCCAACGCCGACTTCTGGTTCGGCGGCGACTCGGTCGGCCGCGACGTGTTCATCCGGACCCTCTACGGGGCCCGGACCTCGCTGACGGTCGCCCTGGTGGCCACCGGCCTGGCCGCCCTGCTCGGCGTCTCGCTGGGCATGATCGCCGGCTACCGGGGCGGCACGACCGACACCTTCGTCTCGCGGCTGATCGACATCGTGCTCTCCATGCCGGTGCTGCTGCTGGCCATCGGCCTGGCCAGCGTCTGCTCGATCTCGGCCAACGGCTGCCTGGG